>JBCCYR010000116.1:0-7492 GCA_039189355.1 Pseudomonadota bacterium | reverse complement strand
GTTCTGCCGAAGGTGGAGCGAACAGCGTGGTTGACGGGTTCTGCGTTGCCCAGAAGCTCTGCGAGGAAAACCCGGAGTGGCTGCGTGTATTGAGTACGTATTGCGCGCGCTTCGAGTTTGCTGGCGCGGATGGCGTGTGCCTTCGGGCGCGACGGCCGATGATCGAGCTTGCGCCGGATGGTGAACTGGTTGCAGTGCGTTTCAACAACCGTTCTGCAGCAGCAATAACGGATGTACCTTTCGAAAAAATGCGAACTTATTATGAAGCATACCGTCGAATGGGAGAAATTGTTGATGACACGGCGATGGAAGTGACCTTCCGCCTCGAACCGGGTGAAAGCTTCATCGTTGATAACACAAGGGTGCTTCATGCACGCAAGGCTTATTCCGGAACCGGCACACGCTGGCTTCAGGGATGCTATGCGGACAAGGATGGTCTTTATTCCACTCTGGCCGCGTTGGAACACGGCATGCCGGAAGCTGCTGAATAGATTCTCTAAATCACCAGGCTAGCAACAATCTCATTTTCAGTAATATCTTGCCAGCGCATGCCCATTTCATCGAGTTTGCTGGTCAGGGTATCGAAGTTTTCTGCTTTGTCGGTTTCCAGGCCCAAAAGCACCGAACCGAAGTTGCGTGCGGACTTTTTCAGGTATTCAAACCGGGTGATGTCATCGTTGGGACCGAGCAACATCAGGAAATCACGCAAAGCACCTGGGCGTTGCGGGAATTGAAGGATGTAGTATTTCTTGAGGCCTGAGAACTTCAACGCGCGTTCCTTTACTTCAGGCAAGCGCTCAAAATCAAAATTTCCGCCAGACGCGATACAGACAATAGTCCGGTTTCTAATTTCTTCAGTCGGCAACCGTTTCAGAGCGTCGATTGCAAGTGCCCCTGCCGGCTCAAGAACCACGCCTTCAACATTGAGCATCTCAATCATGGTCGCACAAACCCCGTCTGTCGGCGCAAGAACCACCTGATCAGTCTTGTATGCCCGCAATGCCTCGAAATTGTTCTGTCCTATCTGGGCGACAGCAGCACCATCCACAAAATTGTCAACGAATTCGAGTTTTGCCCTTTTACCTTTTGACAGGCTCTCATGCAGGCTCGGCGCCAGATCCGGCTCAACGAAGTTGAAGCTGCCCTTGTAGGAATTGGCTGAAAGGTATTGCGTAACGCCAGATGCCAGCCCACCCCCGCCGACCGGCATGACAACACGTTCCAGGCTTTCACTTTCAGGCAACTGATCCAGAATTTCCTTGCCGACCGTAGCTTGGCCACGGATGATCGCCGGGTGATCGAACGGTGGCACCATTATTCCGTTCTGCTCTTGGCAATATTGAATGGCTGCCGCGTTGGCTGCATCAAAGCCGTCACCCACAAGCTGGATTTGCACGTAAGGCGTACCAAAGGAGCTGGTTTTCATGATCTTTTGCTGCGGTGTGGTCACCGGCATGAAAACAACGCCTTTGCGCTTGAAGGTGCGGCAGGCATGCGAAAAACCTTGCGCATGATTACCGGCAGATGCGCATACGAAAGTCTGCTCTTGCGGGTTGGTTTCCAGCGCCTCGAGGAAAAAAGAGTATGCTCCCCTTATTTTGTAGCTGCGCACCGGGGACAGGTCTTCACGCTTCAACCAGATTTTCGCACCATGCAAATCAGACAGATACTGGCTAAACTGTAGCGGAGTAGGTTCAAAATATTTCCCAAGGCGATTGTGAACCTCATCAACCTTGGCAACAAAATCACTCATTATCCCAGCAATTCACTTTCAAATTCAAACAGTCCGGGCCGCCGGTCCCGGCGGAGGCGTTCAGCTGTCAGGATTGCCCTCACCTTACTGAAAGCCTCATCCAGATCGCGGTTAACAACAACATAGTCATATTCACGCCAGTGGATTATCTCCTCACGGGCGTTTTCGAGGCGCTTGCGGATTACATCTTCCGCATCTTCCGCCCTGCGAACAAGCCTGGATTGCAATTCCTCTATGGAAGGCGGAAGCAGAAAAACCGAAACCACGTCCGCTCTTGCCTTCTCCATGAGTTGCTGTCCGCCCTGATAATCAATATCAAACAGCATGTCTCTTCCTGCACCCATGGCTGCATCAACAGCATCACGCGGTGTGCCATAAAAATTGCCATGAACCTCGGCCCACTCCAGCAATGCATCACTATCGCGCTTGCGTTCAAATTCACGAACCGAAATAAAATGATAATGCGTGCCGTCAATCTCACTGGGACGGCGTGTCCGCGTCGTGACAGATACGGAAAGTTCCAGATTCTCTTCTTTTTCCAGCAAGTTTCTTGCAATCGTCGATTTGCCTGTCCCGGAAGGCGAAGACAATACCAGCATCAATCCCCGGCGCTGGATGGTTTCTGAAACCATTTGGAATCACTCCATGTTCTGTAATTGCTCGCGAAACTGATCAATTACGAGCTTCATGTCCAGCCCCAGAGCGGTAACGGATGCGGAATTGGATTTGGAGCAGATTGTATTGCATTCCCGGTTGAACTCCTGCGCAAGAAAATCCAGCTTCCGGCCAACCGGTTCTTCTCCGCCAGAAAGCAACTTGCGCGCTGAACCCACATGCACCTTCAAGCGGTCAAGCTCTTCCTGAATATCTGCTTTTGTAGCCAGAATTGCAGCTTCCTGATGCAGCCGCTGCTCATCGAAACCCTCACTTTCGGCGACAAGACGCTCCACCTGGCTACTCAGGTTTGCTCTTATTGCTTCAAGTTCACGAGACGGGTCTTTCTCTATTTTCTCAAGGATTGCCTCAATTTTGGTGACCTGCGCCAATAACACTTTGCCGATTTCGGAACCCTCATGAGACCTCGCCTCGACCAGATTGTCCAATACCTCTTGAAAGCTGGACAACATTTGGTTCACCTCATCATCCGGAAGAACCAGACTATCGACTTCAACGGCCTCAACGACGCCCTTTATGGACAGCAGATCGGCAATCGCGGGCAGTTCCCCACCGATTTTTTTCTGAAGTTCCCGCGAAGCAACAAGCAATTCATCGACGAGCTTCTCATTGATGCTGACTGATTGCTGTAGCTGTTTTTGTTGCGGCTGAAATGCAATCTGCACGTTCCCCCGATGTAGTGTTTTTTGTGCAAGGTTTCTTGCCTGCACCTCAATGGCTTCAAAGCCTTGTGGCAACCGAAACCGCATATCCAGTCCCTTGCCATTTACGGAGCGCATCTCCCATACCCATGAATAGGCTTCGCTTTCACCTATCGCGCGAGCAAACCCTGTCATGCTTTTCAATGTCATTGAATGCCCCTGCCCGGCCTGTTGATATCGAAGAAAGCTACTGAGTCTGCTCAGAGCCTTCCTGAGCGGCTTCTGCAGCTTTCTTGGCGGCCTCTTCCTTAAGCTGCTTTTCAATCACACGCCAACGCGCCACGTTTTGGTTGTGCTCGTCCAGTGTTTTGGCAAAGACGTGCCCGCCCGTACCATTCGCAACAAAGAAGAGATCGTCAGTCCGTGACGGATTTGCAACAGCCTCAAGCGCTGCACGACCGGGATTTGCAATCGGGCCCGGTGGCAAGGCAGGAATGGTGTAAGTATTATACGGCGTTTCCTTTTCAATGTCGGATCTGTAAATCGGACGGTCCCTGGGTTTGCCCTCCCCGCCAAACAAACCATAGATGATGGTGGGATCAGACTGCAGCTTCATTCCGAGGTTCAAACGATTGATGAATACAGACGCCACCCTTGGTCTTTCGTCCGCCCTACCAGTTTCCTTTTCAACGATCGAGGCCAGTATGACCATTTCTTCCGGCGTTGAAATCGGGAGGCCGTCGATACGGCGTTCCCATACGGATGCGAGGAATTCCCTCTGGGCTTTCTTCATCCGCTCAATGATTTCAACCCGTTTCGTGCCACGCTGGAAAGGATATGTGTCAGGCATCAGAGATCCTTCTTCCGGAATGGTTTCCGGCATATCGCCCTCAAGTATTTCATTTTCTTCAAGACGCTTGAGAATCTGAAAGACTGTCAGTCCTTCAGGCACGGAAACCTTGTGCAGAATGCCCTTCCCTGAGCGGATGGTATCCATGACATCATACATGCTCATGCCCGGCTTGAAGAGATATTCACCCGCCTTGAGTGAAGCTTGAGACCGGTTCGCACGAACTCCCAAACGGAAAATCAGATCATTGATTCCAATGCCAAGATCATCGCCGATGACGCCATTTGCAATCAGCTTGCTGGAAATCCTGGAGACAGATGAACCTTCTTCGATCAAGACGGTCTGGGCTGTTTGCAAAGGACCGTCTTTTTCAAAAATATACTTCCCGAAGAAAACCACTCCACAAAGCAAAATTGTCGCGAAAACCAGACAGCTCATGGCAAAATTCATGAGAACGATCAGCCCATGACGGGAACCCTTGCTCCGTTTTGGAGGAGGAGGAACTTCTGTGGGTTGCAATGCCTCAATTGGTGATTTGGGTGCTGCAGAATCCCCGGCACCGGGTAGCGTATGCCTGCGTCCAAATCCGCTATTGCCTGTAATATCGGTATCGCTCAAAGCCTTTTCCCTGCAAAAAATTAGAGTTTTAAAATGCCAAAAAACCCAATATACTGAAACCTCATAATTATGGCGCCAATCAGGATTGTACCATGCGCCAAACCATAAAACATTCATTCCCTGGACTGTTGTCCGTATCCGATTCCTGTTTCTGTTGCGATCTGTCTGACTGGTTAGTACAATACTTATATCTCTAGACAGACCTGAAAATCAAAGAGGCGTTTGTACCTCCGAAACCGAAGGAATTTGACAAGGCAATGTTGATTTCACGCTCACGGGCAGTGTGCGGAACCAAATCAATTTCGGTTTCACGTTCGGGATTATCAAGGTTAAGCGTTGGTGGGGCTACATTATTACGGATTGACAGTATTGAAAATATCGCTTCAGCAGCGCCTGCCGCCCCCAAAAGGTGTCCTATTGCAGATTTTGTAGATGACATCGCAACCTTGGATGCAGCACTTCCAAGCAACCTTTCAACCGCGCCCAGTTCTATTGTGTCAGCCATTGTCGAAGTGCCATGAGCATTCACATAATCAAGATCTGAAGCATCAATGGATGCATTACGCAGGGCAGCACTCATGCAACGGAAAGCGCCATCGCCATCTTCAGCTGGTGCGGTAATATGGAATGCATCGCCGGAAAGGCCATATCCGATTACTTCCGCATAAATTTTGGCGCCGCGGGCTTTTGCATGTTCATATTCTTCCAGAACAACCGTGCCGGCGCCTTCTCCCATGACAAAACCGTCGCGGTCCTTGTCATATGGGCGTGAAGCGCTCTGCGGATCATCGTTATAGCTTGTAGACAGGGCTTTGCATGCAGAAAAACCAGCCATCGACAAGCGACATACGGGAGATTCCGCGCCGCCTGCAACCATCACATCTGCATCACCATGCATGATTAATCTGGAAGCATCACCAATTGCATGAGCGCCTGTGGAACAGGCTGTAACAACAGAATGATTAGGTCCTTTGAGGCCATGCTTTATCGAAACATGGCCAGAAGCCAGGTTGATCAACCGCCCCGGTATGAAGAACGGACTGACGCGCCTTGGGCCGCGTTCTGCCAATATAAGGGATGTCTGTTCAATTCCTTCAAGCCCGCCAATGCCTGAGCCGATCAAAACCCCGGTGCGAAAGCAATCTTCGTCTTCAGTCGGGCGCCAGCCAGCATCTGCAAGGGCCATATCACTTGCAGCCACGGCATAAATAATGAAAGGATCGACCTTGCGTTGTTCTTTCGGCTCCATCCAGTCATCCGGATTGAATGTGCCGTTGGAACCGTCACCAAACTCGATTTGACAGGCGATACGCGCTGCAACATCGTCGACCTTGAAATTTTCAATTTTTCCGGCTGCATTTTCGCTGGCCAGTATCCGTTTCCAGGTTTCTTCAGCCCCACACCCCAGCGGTGATACAAGGCCTATTCCCGTAACAACGACGCGTCTCATGCTTTGAACATCCTTTGAAATTCCAAGAACAAATTATAGGGAAAGCGAACTTCTTGGAAGACGACCGGAAATACATGCTGTGTATAACCGGAACCTGTTCCTGATAAAATAAAGGCGGCCCAAGAGGCCGCCATTCATAAATCGATAAAAGCCAAATCAGGCTTTTGCTTTTTCCACAAACTTGATGGCATCACCAACTGTCTGAATTGTCTCGGCAGCATCGTCAGGAATTTCAACGTCAAATTCTTCTTCGAACGCCATTACCAGCTCGACGTTATCAAGCGAGTCAGCACCAAGGTCGTCAATAAAACTTGCATTTTCGGTAACTTTTTCTGCATCCACGTCCAGATGCTCAACGACAATTTTTTTGATGCTTTCAGCAATATCACTCATAATCAGCCTCGACTGGTTTTATTGATCTTTTTTCAGGATCAGTTTGTTACAGGGTGCAAAAAGTTTCAAAAATAAACATCTCTTTGCAATTTCAGCGGTCGCCTAACACACTTTATACCAAACTTCTAGGCTGTTTGTGAACATTTATCAAACAGCCAGAATGCCGTTTGGCAGCAAATCAGATCATCGCCATTCCACCATTTACATGAAGTGTCTGCCCGGTCATGTAGCCAGCTTCTTCACTTGCAAGATAGACCGCAGCTGTTGCGATATCATTGCCCTCACCCATTTTTTTCATGGGGATAGCACCCATGATCGCTTCTTTTTGCTTATCGTTCAGCTTGTCGGTCATTGCAGAGCTGATGAAACCCGGTGCGATGCAATTCACCGTTACATTCCGGGATGCAATCTCCTGGGCCAATGACTTGGTGAAACCGATCATGCCGGCTTTAGAAGCACAGTAGTTTGCCTGGCCAGGATTGCCCGTTACACCGACAACGGATGTTATATTGATGATACGCCCACCTTTGCGCCGCATCATTGGATACGCGATTTCCTTGGTGAGACGGAAAACTGCACTGAGATTGATCCGAATGACGTCGTCCCAGTCTTCATTGGACATGCGGGCAAAAAGGCCATCACGCGTTATCCCGGCGTTATTTACCAGAATGTCAACGCCTTCGAGTTTTTCTTCAGCATCTTTGCCAAGCTGACTTGCAGCCTCCAGATCCGACAGATTGGCGGGAAGCACGACTGCACGATCACCAAGCTCCGTTGCCAACTCATTCAACCGCTCTTGTCTTGTTCCATGCAAGCCAACCGTTGCTCCTGAAGCATGAAACTGACGCGCTATCGCTTCACCTATTCCGCCTGATGCACCTGTGATAAGCGCTTTTTTGCCGTTGAGTTCAAACATTGTGTTCTCCTGATATGATTGGCGCCACTCAAGCAGAGAGTGTCTGCAGTGCCTTGTCTATGTCATCCGGTACTGCAACATTAAACGTTGCAATGTCGCGATTTATTCTCCGGGCGAGCCCGCTTAACACTTTACCTGCACCAAATTCCGCAAGTTGGGTTACGCCATTTTCACCCATCCATTGAATGGTTTCCCG
>JBCCYR010000115.1:0-7496 GCA_039189355.1 Pseudomonadota bacterium | reverse complement strand
CGTCAATTGAATGACCCCTATGTGCAGCGCGCCAAGGCAGAGGGATATGCCTCCCGGGCTGCGTACAAACTCATTGAGATGAACGAGAAATATGATTCCATAAAAAAGGGAGACCGGATTATTGACCTTGGTGCTGCGCCGGGAGGCTGGTGTCAGGTAGCAGTTGGATTAACCGGTTCGACAGCAGAAAATCCGCTCGTTGCAGGAATTGATTATCTCGACATGGCTCCGGTGCCGGGTGCAATTATCCTGAAACAGGATTTTCTTGACGATGATGCGCCAGACAATCTCATAAGCGCCTTGGGGGGACAGGAGCCGGATGTTGTCTTGTCCGACATGGCTGCACCGACCACCGGACATAGAAAAACGGACCACCTGCGAACCATGCATCTTGTAGAAGTCGCACTTGATTTTGCGCTTGATGTGCTGAAACCGGGAGGACATTTTCTGTCAAAAACGTTTCAGGGGGGCACGGAAGCAGACATTCTTGACCTGATGAAGCAGAATTTTCGGCAGATTTATCATGTCAAACCACCGGCATCACGGGATGGCTCGGTTGAGCTTTATCTGCTCGCAAAGGGCCGGAAATAGCATTTTATGAAGATTTAAGAATTTTTTTAATTTGAAAAGGAGATTTTTACCAATTGGGCTTAGATTCTGATCCCAAATAATGATTGGGGTTAAAAATGGCATTAGAAAACGCCGAAGAAAATTCCGAAAAAGTAACGTTCGGAAGTTTGTCCAGATCGAAGATTGTTATCTGGGTGGCAATATTGCTGGTTTCGGCAATTTCATTGGCTCTGATTTCTCCGAAGCCCGACAGCCTGCTGGATCGAATGATTTTGGCCACTGCTTTTCTTGCAGTCGGGTTGGGTGTTTTGGGTGTGGTTACATTGGTTCTTGGTCGGCGCAGTGATGAGAACGGGCAGGTAGTATTGCAGTCATCACCTGCCAACGACAATTCTGAAGCTGCAAGGTCAAAGCCAGGCCAGGAAAGCCATGCCAATCTGGTGACCCTTGCATATACCGATGCGCTTACAGGCCTGGGAAATCAGCAGCGCATGGTTGAAAAGTTCAACACACTTGCACAGGACAGACGTCAGGGGCAAAAGGGTTTCCTCGTCGGCATCGCAGACATGGACGGGATGAAGCCAATCAATGATCTTTACGGATTTGATGGTGGCGATGAAATCCTCAAGCAGTGTGCCCAGAGGCTTTCCGCAGCTGTTGAGAATGACGGTTTTGTTTTTCGTCACCGTGGCGATGAATTTGGCTTCCTTTTTCCGGACATCAAAGATGAAGCGGGGGCCAAGCACATTGGCAAGATTCTCCAGGAAGTTTTGCAGGCATCCTTTGATCTCAACGGTAGAACAGTTCGGTTGAGTGGTTCGTTCGGGTTTGCGCTCTATCCCGACGGTGGCGATGACTTTGATGCTGTCATGAAGAATATTGAAAGCGCGCTTTACCATTCAAAACGGGGTGGCCGTGGCCGGATAACCGTTTACACAAAAGAAATCGAGGAAATCATAATCGAAAACGCCCGCATGGAGCAGGCGTTGCGGGCTGCGATTGCAAACAACCAGGTACGTCCACATTTCCAACCGATCATTTCACTTCAGAATGGCAAACTGCTTGGCTTTGAAGCATTGGCGCGCTGGGTTGACCCGGATCTCGGTTTTGTTTCGCCAGGAAAGTTTGTACCGCTCGCAGAGGAGCGCGGTATCATCGCGCCTTTGACTGAAAAGCTCTTGCTGCATGCTGCAAAGGTTGCCGCAGGATGGCCTGACGAAATCTTTCTTTCTTTCAACCTTTCAAGTGTGCAGTTGGTTGATCCAAATACTGCTGATGACATTATCCGGATTATTGAAAAGGCAGGTCTGCCACCTCAACGTCTTGAAATTGAAGTGACAGAGACTGCCATGATGTCGGACCCTGAAACCGCATCCATGATTATTGATGAGCTTCATAGTGCCGGCATCCGTATCTCCATGGATGACTTTGGCACAGGACAATCCAGCCTTGGGCGCTTGAGAGAGCTGAAACTCGACAAGGTGAAGATTGACAGGGCATTCATCATGGCAATCGGGGAAGACAAACCAGCGGAACACATTGTGAGGGCAATTCTTGAAATGTGTGCCGGTCTTGACCTTACGGTTGTGGCGGAAGGCATTGAAGAAATGAACCAGGCCGAAAGCCTGAAACAGTATGGATGTCATGCGGGTCAGGGGTATCTGTTTGGCAAGCCACAGGATGAACACAAGACGATGGGTTACATCCGGGAATTCATGAGTGCTGCGAACGATCAGGTAGATAAGGAAGCTGCAGTTTAAGCACAAACCAAGCGGGGGTTATTGGTAATGAACTTTGATTTAAGTTTGAAAGGCAGATGCATCCTTTCTGCGGAAGACAATGAAGTAAACCAGATTGTGCTTGAACACACTCTGGCAGAGCAAAGTGTTCCGTTTGTAATTGTAAGCAATGGTGCAGAAGCAGTAGAAGGATGGCAGCAGCTTGATCCGCTACTGATTTTGATGGACATCTCCATGCCGGTCATGAATGGTCTGGATGCGATTACAAGCATCAGGTCAGTTGAACAAACCACAGGTAAACATGTGCCGATTGTAGCGCTTACTGCACATGCCCTTTCTGGTGACGAGGAGCGGATGATAGATGCCGGTGCTGACTATTACCTGACCAAGCCAATCAACCCAAGTGTGCTTCTCGGCAAGATCGACGAGATTATAAATAAAAGCACTCCGGCACTTCAGATCGGTTGAACCGGTCAATTCGAATGCCTTGTGACTTGACGGTCTGGAAACAATCCTGAACACTCTGACAGCGATTTCAGGATGGAAATATGGATTCGGACGAAGAACATTCACACGATCACAGCCATTGGTCCGATATGGATCTCAAAGTCAAAACGCTTGAATCCCTGCTGGTTGAAAAAGGTTATGTCGATCCTGCGGCACTGGATGTGATCGTCGAAACTTACGAGAAAAACGTCGGTCCGCGCAACGGTGCTGCTGTTGTGGCAAAGGCTTGGAGCGACCCGGAATACCTTGACCGCCTTCGTAGCAATGCCACAGCAGCAATTGCAGAGCTTGGGTTTAAAGGCCGTCAGGGCGAACACATGAGGATTGTCGAGAACACTTCCGACATGCACAACATGGTCGTTTGCACGCTTTGTTCCTGTTATCCATGGAGTGTGCTGGGCTTGCCGCCTGTTTGGTACAAGTCTGCTCCCTACCGTTCCCGTGCGGTCAGTGAACCACGTGCAGTGTTGAAAGAGTTTGGTGTCGATCTTGCGGAAAGCACCAATATACAGGTATGGGATTCGACTGCGGAAATGCGCTATCTGGTCCTCCCTCAGCGTCCAGAAGGAACGGATGACTGGAGCGAGGAGCAGCTTGCGGAACTGGTGACGCGTGATTCGATGATCGGTACCGGGTTTGCTTTGCTGCCTGAAGAGGTGAAGGCATGAACGGTCTGCACGACATGGGTGGAATGCAGTGCTATGGCCCCGTCATTCCAGAAGAAAACGAACCGGTTTTCCATGCTGATTGGGAAAAGAAGGCTTTGGCATTGACTGTGGGCATGGGGTTTGGCGGGCAATGGAACATCGATATCTCGCGCCATGCACGTGAGAGTTTGCCGCCGGACTTTTATCTGACCAAAAGCTATTACCAAATCTGGGTCGCCGGGCTGCAAAAGCTGATGCTGGAGCGTGACATGGTGACCGACGCTGAACTGCTCAGCGGCAAGATGGAAACTCCCGGTATAGAACTGAAACGGGTCGTATCGGCGGAAGAAATGCCTGCTGCACTTGCTGCAGGAGGGCCGGCAGACAGGGAGGCAAAATCAGAACCAGGATTTTCTGTCGGTGACAAAGTCCGCACCGGGAACATCAACCCGCAAGGACACACTCGCCTTCCTTCCTATGCACGAGGCAAAACCGGCGAGATAGCTGTTGTGCATGGCTTTCATGTTTTTCCGGACAGCAATGCCAGCGGCAATGGCGAGAATCCGCATTGGCTATATGCAGTTGCGTTTGATGCCCAGGAACTTTTTGGGCCTAATGCTGAAGCCGGAAACAGAGTAATGGTGGATTGCTGGGAGCCGTATCTTGAACGCGCCTGATCTTGACAAAATTCCGGGTATTGCGCTGCATGAAAACCGGCCGGTTTTTAGTGAGCCGTGGGAGGCGCAGGCTTTCGCACTTGTTGTAGGTCTGCACGAGAAAGGTGCATTTAGCTGGCCGGAATGGGCAGATGTTTTGGGACAAACCATAAGTGCAGACAAAGAAAACACGAGCTACTATCATCTTTGGCTCAGAGCGCTTGAAACAATCGTGTCACAAAAATCACTCATTACCGATGAAGAGGTTAATACACGCAAATCGGAATGGCAGGCAGCGTTGCTTGCGACACCCCATGGCCAGCCAATAGAGTTACATAACGTTAGGTCAACTTAGGCAATATTAAGTATTTTAAACAAAGAGTTCTTAAAATCTTCAGGTTGAATTCCTATATAGAATACAACCAATAAGTCGGAGGGAAAGTTTTCATGGCATCATTGCAGAATTTTGATCAGGAAATCGAAAAGACCCGTGCAACGGTCGAGGAAATGAAGACGAAACTTGATCAGAGTGCAGTTGTACTTGATGAGTTTGCGAAGTCGGAAACCATTGGCCAGACAGATTTTGACATTGAGAACGCCCGTATTCAGGACATCCTGAAACAGCAGAAAGTAATGGAAGGCAACATTGCCGACCTGATCATTGGCCTTGAAGATGCAACCAATGTTTTCGGTGCCGAATTCGAAAGCATGAAAAGCTATACGGGCTGGGAAAAATTTGTCGGCATATTCTCAAAGCAACGGATGCAGCGCATGCGGTCCGAGCGTGTGCGCCACATGTCTCTGGCAGGCAATCTGCAAGAACTGCTTGCAAAATCTGACCGGATTGTCGGCATTCTGCAGTCACAGAAAGACGTGCTGGATAGCCGCTATGCAAATTCTGAAGCGTCACTCAAGCAGGTTATCGAGCGCCGCAAGGGTGCAATGGCAAATCTGGAAGTCACCCAAAAGCGGATTGAAGAACTCAATCCGATGCTGATGGATCTGGAAAACCAGATTGCAGCTTCAACCGACTCCAAAGAGCGCACCGAACTAGAAGGCAAGCGCTCCGAGATGGCGACTGAATACAACCAGATGCAGGCGAAAGAACAGGAATTGCTTGCTGAAAGCCAGACACTTGAGCGGTATACTTCCATGTTCCAGACATTTGTTGACTCGCTCAACAACCAGCTGGCTGCGCAGCAAACCCTGATCAACAAACTGACGATTGATACCGAGCAACGGGTTGTTCTCTACAAGGCGCTGGAAGACTCGCTCAAGACTGCTGCCCAGCAGGATGTTGCACACAAGATCAATACGCTTGGCAACCAAGTGGATACTGCAGCAGAAGAAACCATGGCCGGTATTGGCGCAGCCGCCCAGTCTCACATCGGTGATCTGTTGGAAATGCATGAGAAGAACATGGTTTCAACGGCCGATATTCAGCGCCGCAAGAAACTGGCTGACGAGGCTTTTGCCCGCCGGTTTGATGAAGTCATGAAGAAGCACGACTCTGCGGCATATGTACAATAAGCATATATGCGGCAGCCAGTCTGAAGGGGGCTGTTAATGGTCTCCACGCATGCTTCGCAGGCGCAGAAGTATTTCTCTTCTCTTGGCCACGCACTTGATGGTCTTGATACCTTTCTTCGCGAGAATGAATCACCTGCATACAAGCACGATGTGATTGCAGCGATTGTGAACGGATATATCAAGCGCCTTCAGGATTCCCTCGACAGTTGGGAGAACAAGGTCACCTTTGAGCCGAAGTTCAAGGTTTCACAGACGGAAAGTGGGTTTCCGGCTTTTCAGAATGTACTCGATCTTCAAAATGATCTTGACGGTGCTGATAAAAGGATTTCAGGTTTAAGAGAGATTGATGTTCTCAAGCAGGCGATGGTGGATCACATCCTGACGCGTAAGGCATTCCCCGATGATTTGCAAAGGCAGATTGCCGAACGCAATTATCTGGAACTCTTGCAGGCGGGCAATCACTTTGCACCACTGGTGCTGCCGAAAACAATACGGGTCTCCGTTAACCCGAAAACCCGCAGGCCTTACTATGTGGTGCATTGGGGGTATTATGATGGTTCCGCCAATCTGCCGATGATCTATATGGCGACGATTGAGGATTCCTCGCCGGACATTGTCAAACTGCTGATCGGGCCAACCGGAAAGCTGAACAAGGAAATCAACATCAAGCTACCGGTTGGGGGATTGCTGAACCCGGAATTGGCACTTGAATTCGATGCATTCTGTGAGAAGAACTCAGCCTATAGTTTGATGCTTTCAACGATTGCCACCAATCTGGATATGGATTTCGAACATTTGCATCCGAAACAGTTGCGCAGGTTTGTGCTGGGGCCGTTTTATCATTCAGCATTCACCCGTCACGGAGAAAGGGTGGACCAGATTCTGGCAAGGGTACGCAAACCTGAAAATGCCTGGCTGATGACCTGGACCATGCAGGAAATTTATTCTGCCAACGAACAGCCTGCCAAGCACGGTCTCTGGTCGAAACAGCCTGCTCGTGAGGAGTTTTACATCAATACGGATGACCTGGAATGTGCGCGACAGGGTGTGAGTGGTTTTGAACGCAATGCACTCGTTCCGCATGAAGCCTATCAGGCGATTTATGCGGCTGGGATGGATAGCGAGATTTTTGCCGGATACAACAAGCACGTCATCTCGGACGGGCACGTTTTGAGGAACCTTTAATGGACACTGGCCTGACAACCATTGATGAAAAAGACATCAACAAACACCTGCCGACCGCACAGTCGCTGGTGACCAAACTGGTGCTGCTGGAAGTCCGTGACAACAAGTCCAAAACCGAAATTGCGGGAACACGGCGGCGATTTGTGTCAACGGTTTCCACCTCTGGTGCGAAGTCCACACGCGAGGTTGAATTTACCAATACGCTTTCGGCCGTTACTTCAGATGACAACATGCTGTCTCCCGTTCAACACGGTATCCTTTTCAAGACACGGCGTGCGCTGGCGGTTGCATTGGCTGTGGCTGACGAGTTTGCCCAGCAGACTGGGCTTGATGCTTTACGCAGCAAAAATGCGTCTTCTGCACTGGAAGGTGACGAGGCCACTCAATACCGGACACTTCTGGAAGCCTCGGGTTATGTGGCGGCATTTGCAGCCGCTGCCTATCTCCACCAGTTTGTAGAAACAGCAGGCGAACCGGCAAACGATGTGGAAGAACCAAACTTTAATTTTGATACGCCGCAAGATGCATTGAAGTCTTTCGTCGGTGGACTGGACGTTGCTGCATCTGACGCAGCGGATGATACGGTTCTGCAGTCGCGCGTCCGCGCGCTTGCTGACATTGCGCTTGAAGAATTGCTGCAGCGCAAGGGAAGATTTTCCGGG
>JBCCYR010000114.1:0-7503 GCA_039189355.1 Pseudomonadota bacterium | reverse complement strand
CCCCGGATTGCGATTTTCCAAATTCTTTCAAAAAACGAATAATCATAGGTTTTCTCACTCTGCTGCCCCTTGATCAGACAAGCCCGTCAGACAAAAGACGCGTGTAACGAAGCCCATCGGTTTCGTTAAATTTGTAACAAATCTATAAAATATCCATTAACGCAGGTATCAAAGGATCATCAGCAGGTGGCATTGGATATTGCCGCAAATCTTTTGCCCTGACCCATTTCAGTTGCTGGTTTTCTTTTGGCGCAGGATAACCTTCCCACTTTCTGCATACAAAAAGCGGCATCAGCAGATGAAATTTCTCATACCGGTAACTTGCAAATGACAAGGGCGCCAAACAGCTTTCCCAGGTCTTTACGCCGAGTTCTTCCTCAAGTTCACGTATAAGTGCGGCCTCAGGCGTCTCGCCTGCTTCAATCTTGCCACCAGGGAATTCCCAGAGGCCTGCCATTGATTTTCCTTCAGGCCTTTGCGCGAGCAAAATTCGGTTATCCGCATCCAGAAGCGCACAAGCACTTACAAGGATCATAGGCAATGCGTTGTTTTCCCCGGTCATGTTATGCCACAGCCTTCACGGGCGCTTTGCGATAAATGTACCGGTAAAGCTCCTCAAACCCCAATCCAGTGTAAAGTTCATAAGCAGCTGCGTTGTCTGCCACAACCTGCAGCCATGCAAAACGAGCACCGCTGTTCTTGGCCCATTTCAGCGCACTGCCAACAAGGCTCCTTGCATGTCCCTGACGTTTGTAGTCAACACCTGTTACCAGATCAAACAGACCTACAAGATCATTGTCATGAACGCATCGCACTGCAGCCACATGCGTGTCATCGATAGTTTTCACAAAAAGGCCGCTTGTCGGCTGAATGGAAGAAATCACCTCTACGAGCCCCGGTTTGGCACTTTTGACCTCATCAGAAAGATGAATAAATGAATCCACCCAATATCCGATATCCTTCATGGGAACATGATCAAGTTCACCATCCAGATTGATCATGGACAAATCCAGCATCATGACAATGCTTTCATCAAATCGCACCCAACCACGATCATCCAGAAGCGATTCCAGTTCCGGCGGTGCGAGGGGTGACTGACGGAAAACCAGTTCACGACCGAAACTTTCAAACTTGTGTTTTGCCAGCTCAAGTCTTGCATCAATATAGGCATGGTCAGACGGATCAAGCGGATTTACCGAGTTCAATCGTTTGGCTGGATGGCCTGCCGTCAAACGGATTGCCCATGTCCCATCGTAGTGCGTTGACGTTGAGGGAAATGATCTGAAGCTTACAGCTTCAAGACGCCTGATTTGAGCCAGAGATGACAAATCCCTCTCCTTGCCTGCGGGATGATACCAAAGATTTAACTGCGATAGTCGCCATTGATGGCAACATATTCCTTGGTCAGATCGCAAGTCCAGATTTTTGCGCTGCCTTTTCCAAGTCCGAGGTCAACCGTAATGTCTATCTCGTCATTTTGCATAACACGGGACGCTTCTTCCTCATTGTAATCCGGATCGCGTTGACCATTGCGCGCAACGACCACATCCCCGAAACTGATCGTCAGCAGGTCACGCTCTGCAGGCTCCCCGGCTTTTCCGACGGCCATGACAATTCGCCCCCAATTGGCATCTTCTCCGGCAATTGCGGTTTTCACCAACGGGGAATTGGCAATTGCCTTTGCTATGTTTCTTGCCGATCGCTTGTTTTTAGCCCCAGTTACCTCAATGCAGACCTGTTTGGTAGCACCTTCACCATCCCTCACGAGCAACATGGACAACTCATGCATGACCTCTTGCAGGGCAAGCTTGAAAGTTTTCAATCTGGGATCTGACAGACTGGAGATTTTCTTTCCCTTGCCAATTGCCATCAGAAGAACCGTATCACTGGTGGAAGTGTCACTGTCTACCGTCACAGCATTGAACGATGTCTTGGTGTTTCTTGAAAGAAGTTTCTGCAAGAGCCTGTGGTCGATTGCCAGATCGGTAGCAAGAAACGCAAGCATGGTCGCCATATCCGGGGCAATCATGCCGGAACCTTTGGCAATGCCATTTAAAACATGGGTTTCACCGTCAACATCAAAACTACGCGTAGCAAGCTTTGGATAAGTATCTGTCGTCATGATCGCCTGCGCAGCCGTATGCCAGCTATCGGGGCGCAGAATTGCCTGTGCCATCTTGAGCTTTTCATTGAAACCGGACGCATCAAGCGGTTCACCAATCACGCCGGTTGAAGCAAGAAAAACAGTTTTCTCGGTACATCCCAATACTTCAGAGGCAGCTTTCGCTGTCATGGCAGTCGCTTCAGACCCCTTTTGCCCGGTAAACGCATTTGCATTGCCTGAATTTATTACAATTGCGTTGGCCTTGCCCTTTGAAAGATGCTTTCTGCACCAGTCCACCGGAGCCGATGAACATTTGGACTTCGTAAATACACCGGCAATTTCTGCGGGTCGATCAAACGCGATAAGGCACAAATCCTTGCGGCCGACATACTTTATGCCAGCCTCTATGGCAGCAAGTTTGACACCTTCTATTGCAGGAAGTTCAGGATACAGTTTGGGTGCCAGGGGCGAGACTTTGGTATTCATTGGAAAATTTACAAAATAGCCGATTCAGTTCGATCTACTGTAACGCTTCCAGCTTTGCTTTTAAATCCTCATCCAGAACCTCGAACTTGTATTTCGCACGCGCATCCTGTGTTAGCTGGAAGTATTTTTCCCGTGCAACAACCTGACGGATTTGCTCGCGTACTTCTTCAAACGAAGGCGGTTGGCTGTCACGCTCATCCTCTTTAATGATGACATGCCATCCAAACTGGGATTTGACCGGTTCTTTGGTGTATTCACCTTTCGCCAGATCGAATGCAGCCTTCTCGAATTCAGGCACCATGCGCCCGCGCCCGAAATAACCAAGATCTCCACCCCCTGGACCGCTGGGACCTGTTGACTTTGTTTTGGCAAGTTCAGCAAAATCCGCACCACCATCCAGTTCCTTGATGACTTCTTTTGCAGCCTCCTCGGTTTCGAGCAGAATATGGCGTGCACTGATTTCCGGCTCTGAAGGAAATCCTTCGATTTCAATGTCATACCGGCTCTTCAGCTCTTCATCCGTGATGACATTCAGCGCCTTTTCCTGAAACAGGTTGTTGTGAAGGGTTCTTGCCCGGTTGAATGCCATGCGCGCCTTGAAGTTCGGGTCATCTGCCAAGCCCTGCTCTTCTGCCGAGATCGCAAGCAGCTTGATGTCAATCAATGCATTGAGGATGGCGGCACGACGCTGGTCAGCCGGCGTATCGGAAAACTGTTGCAGGAGGTCCACTTCAGCCAGTGAAAGCTCACGTTCGGTAATCTCAACCCCATTGATTTTCGCAACAACCTTGTCTTGCGGCTCCTGTGCAGTTGCTGCGGCAGATGCTGAAACTGCCAGGCTCAGGGCAAGAACGAACCTGATACTGGTTGAACGAAGGTTTTCTGCAAACATTTTTGATCCTTTCATGGGCAACACGCTTTTTCGGGAAGCTGTTACTGTCCTGATATTACCAGTATCCAGGTACTGGCGTTGACATAACAATTGCCCCCTCTTATCTGTCGTTTGTTCGAAGGTCCAGTTTTACAGCCTCACTTTTGTGTTTGGCGGTGATTTGTACGTAAGCGAACATTTCAATTCATTCCTTCTGCTGGTAAACCACAGCAAAGAAAAAATCTGAATCGAGAGGCCATATGGGCATTTTTAGTGGGATAGCGAGCAAAATCTTCGGTTCTGCGAACGATCGTGAAATTAAGACCTTTCAGCCCAAGGTTGAGGCAATCAATGCACTCGAACCAGAATTCGAAAAGCTTTCAGATGACGAACTGAAGGCAAAAACAGATGAATTCCGCAAGATGCTGGAAGAAGGAACTTCCCTGGACGATCTTCTCGTACCGGCTTTTGCCGTAGTACGGGAAGCCTCCAAGCGTTCGTTGGGCATGCGCCATTTCGATGTACAGTTGATCGGCGGCATGATTTTGCATGGCGGCAACATTTCCGAAATGCGCACAGGCGAGGGCAAGACACTCGTTGCAACACTGGCAGTCTACCTCAATGCACTGCCGGGCAAAGGCACTCACGTTGTAACCGTGAACGATTATCTGGCACAACGCGATGCGGACTGGATGGGCAAGCTTTACAATTTCCTTGGCATGAGTGTGGGCGTGATTGTTGGCGGCATGGAGGACCATGAGCGCCAGGCCGCTTATGCCAGCGATATCACCTATGGCACCAACAACGAGTTTGGTTTCGACTATCTCCGCGACAACATGAAGTTTGAGCTCGAAACCATGGTGCAACGTGGTCACTATTTTGCCATCGTGGACGAAGTTGACTCAATCCTGATTGATGAAGCCAGAACACCATTGATCATTTCCGGCCCGCTTGATGACCGGTCAGACCTTTACACCACAATCGATGCTTTTATCCCAAGTATTGCGGATGAAGACTTTGAACTGGATGAAAAGCAGCGATCCGTAACCTTTACAGAGGACGGCAACGAAAAGCTTGAAAACATGCTGAAGGAAGCAGGCCTTCTCAAAGGTGAATCGCTGTACGACATCGAAAATGTCTCGATTGTCCATCACGTGAACAACGCCCTCAAGGCTCACAAGCTCTTCACCAAGGACAAGGATTACATCGTTCGCGATGATGAAGTTGTGATTATCGATGAATTTACAGGCCGGATGATGCCCGGCCGCCGTTACTCTGAAGGTCAGCACCAGGCACTGGAAGCAAAGGAAGAGGTAACAATCCAGCCGGAAAACCAGACCCTGGCTTCAGTGACCTTCCAGAATTACTTCCGCATGTACGACAAACTTGCCGGCATGACCGGTACCGCGATGACGGAAGCCGAGGAATTCGGCAATATTTACGGCCTGAATGTTATCGACGTTCCGACCAACCTTCCGGTTGCCAGGATCGATGACCATGACGAGGTTTACCGCACATTCGAAGAGAAATACCGGGCAATCACCGGGCTCATAAACGAGTGCCGGGAACGCAATCAACCGGTTCTTGTGGGGACTACCTCAATCGAGAAATCCGAACTGCTTGCCGATCTTCTCAAGAAAAGCGGTCTTAAAGACTTCAAGGTGCTCAACGCCCGCCACCACGAACAGGAAGCACAGATCGTGGCAGCAGCAGGTGTACCGGGTGCGGTGACCATCGCAACAAACATGGCAGGCCGCGGTACCGACATCCAGTTGGGTGGCAATTTTGAAATGCGTTGCGCAACTGAGATTCCTGAAGATGCAGACGGCAAGAAACGGGAAAAGATGGAAGCGGAGATCACCGCCGACATCGAGAAATTGAAGATCGAAGCCAAAGAAGCCGGGGGCCTTTACGTGATTGGTACGGAGCGCCATGAAAGCCGCCGGATTGACAACCAGCTTCGCGGACGTTCCGGGCGTCAGGGTGATCCCGGTCATTCCAAATTCTTCCTGTCTCTGCAGGATGATCTGATGCGCATCTTCGGCTCAGACCGCATGGATGGCATGTTGCAGAAACTCGGTCTTCAAGAAGACGAGGCAATCATCCACCCCTGGATCAACAAGGCGCTCGAAAAAGCCCAGAAAAAAGTCGAGGCGCGCAACTTCGATATCCGCAAAAACCTGCTGAAATTCGATGATGTCATGAACGATCAGCGCAAGGTCATCTTTGACCAACGCAAGGACCTGATGAATGGTGATGACCTTAGCGAGACAATCACCGACATGCGCCACGAAACCATTGAGGATCTTGTCTCCAAGCACATCCCTGAAAAAGCTTATGCTGAACAGTGGGACACAATTAACCTGCAACAGGATATCATGGAACAGGTGAATCTGGATCTGCCGATTGTTGAGTGGGCGCAGGAAGATGGCATTGATGAAGAGGCAATTACCGAACGGTTGATTGATGCTTCGGACGAGGCTGCCGACGAAAAGATGGAACGTTTCAACAGCCTTGAAGAAGGCCTGACCAAGAACATCGAAAAACAGATCATGCTTCAGACGCTGGACCATCTCTGGCGTGAGCATCTGGTCAATCTGGATCACCTTCGCTCTGTTGTTGGCTTCCGTGGTTATGCCCAACGCGACCCGCTACAGGAGTACAAGTCCGAGAGTTTCGAACTGTTCCAGACCATGCTTGCCAACCTTCGCCATGCGGTCACCACACAGATGATGCGGGTGGAACTGGTCAATCAGGCAGATATGCCGATGGAAGAAATGCCCGAGATGTTCGAGCAACACGAGCAGCTTGATGCATCCGGCGATCCAATTCCCGAAGTTGACGAGGCAACCATTGCGAGTTGGGGCAAGGTTGGCCGCAATGAGCTGTGCCCGTGTGGATCAGGCAAGAAGTATAAACATTGTCATGGCCGGTTTGCCTGATTGGGGTGAGTTGAATGTCCGCTATGCGGGACAAGGCTGCCAACCGAGGGAATTGCCCTAATCTTTGCTTGCCAGAAAATCACGCTCGATTAGCGGTATTTGCTTGCTATGGACTTGTTTCGGCGCAGCACAAGTAGCCCGGCCACGACAATCAGCAACATGCCGGCTACTGACGCGATGGTGGGCTTTATTCCAAAGAACACAATGTCCCAAATGGCAACGAACACAAGATAGCTGTACTCGAAAGTCGACACGATAGCGGGCGGTGCCGCTTGGTAGGCGCCTGCCAGCAAAGCGCTGATCAGAACGGCGAACCCTGCAAGCACTACGAGAACAAGCCAGTCCGATAAACCGACATTTGACCAAAGCCCGAAGATGTAAGGATACGCCCGGAAGAGATCGTCCTGCGGCCTCAGCCAGAACAGAAGCATGCTGATGATAATACCAGCCGACATCATAACGAAGTTCTGCGACAACGATAAAGCAGCAAGCGAGGTATTCTGGCACTTGACCCGTGTCGTGATGTGCGCCAGAGCATAGAATGCGGCTCCGATGACAGGCAGTATCGACCACAGCGAAAACGCATCCGTGCCCGGCCGCAAAAGAACGATAACACCCGCGAAGCCAAGCAAAACCCCCAGCCAACCAAGCGGACCCACGGGTTCTTTGATCGCATAGGCGGATAGCAACGCCACAAAGATCGGTGCGATATAGTTGGCGGCTCCAACAGTCGAAAGGCTCAGGAACGGGATCGCCGCATAAAAGGCAAGAAAGGTCGTCGTGATGAACACACCGCGCAGAAGAGGCCATTTTCCAAGCGCGATACGAACAACGCCCTTATGCGCCCCTCGAACCCAAAGCAGGACCAAAAGCATTGGTATCGCGAGGACACCCCTTAGCGCAAAAATCTGCCAAAGCGTCAGTTCTCTGCTGAAGAGCTTAAAGACCACATCCTGAATCGAGATTGTAAAAGCCGCTGCAACAACAAGGGCAACACCGCGCACAATGTTTTCTGGCCGGGTCACAATGCTATTACTCAAATGAACGTCCTTTCGCAAAACCTTGATCTACATGAAATATCTCAAGCAAATTAATTTGAT
>JBCCYR010000113.1:0-7606 GCA_039189355.1 Pseudomonadota bacterium | reverse complement strand
GACAACGTGGTGGTCATGCCAACCTTTTACACCGGGTCACATGAACGCAACGAGGGCTATTTTGGTCCGGGACGTGCACTTGACCCGGCAAGACATTTCATTGTCTCTATCAACCTTTTTGGAGGTGGCAAGTCCTCATCACCAAGTAACTCTGGCCTGCAAGCTGGCGCGGAATTTCCAGCGATTTCATTTCAAGACAACATCCGATGTCAGCACCAACTCTTGACGTCACTCGGAGTTCGTTCCATTGCCCTTGTTCTAGGCTGGTCGATGGCCGGCTGCCAGGCCTATCACTGGGCTGTTCAATATCCCGATATGGTAAAGGCAATCCTGCCATTTTGTGCATCAGCCAAAACCTCACCACACAATTTTGTCTTTCTGGAGGGGGTAAAGGCAGCACTCTGTGCAGACCCGACATGGAACGATGGAAATTATGACGGGCAACCCGTTGAGGGTTTAAAAGCCTTCGGGCGCGTTTATGCAGGATGGGCCTTCTCTCAGGCCTTTTATCGCAATGCCCGTTATCGTGATATTGGTTACGAAAGTATCGACGCACTTTTGGATGATTGGGCGGAAGACCACGCAAACAATTGGGATGCCAACGACCTGCTATGCAAGCTTTCTACTTGGCAAAGAGGCGACATAAGCGCTGTTCCGGAGTTTAACGGTGATTTCGCTGCAGCGCTGCGCTCAATCCGTGCGCAGACGATTTTGATGCCTTGTAATCAAGACCTGTATTTCCCACCCGAAGATAATGCGCTTGAGGCGGAGTTGATTCCAGGAGCAGTTCTGAGGCCCGTAACTTCGGATTTCGGCCATTGCGCCGCCAATCCAGGTAATGACGCAATTTTTCAACAATCTCTCGATAAAAGTATTTCCGAATTGCTGGGTGCATAGCGCTCAACAAACTTTAACATGTACGCATCACACTGCCAAAAAATTGATCAAAAGCCAGTATTCGATGGCGGGCTTACACTATGATCCCATAGTCTGCTTTTACTTTCTCTCACAAACTAATCATTGAATATCACCAGCTGCCGCTTTCCCCCAGAAAGAGACACCTGTGCCATTTCAGCTGTTCGACATTAAGCCAAATAGCAGCCAAGAGCCCATCCTTGCTGTTCGATCCAAAAATAAGCAGATACTTCCGGTGCATAGCGGTCATTCAATAGTTGTTATGTTAATGACCACATCGTTTTACACGTTTTGGTGTCGTTGAAGTACCGCCCAAAGGCTAATCGCTCTCTTGAATAAAATCATGCTCTCACAAAAATTGTGATTTATGGAAATCCTCATGATACGCTACTTTGCGCAAAATAGGTTTGACGAAACTTATGTCTGAAACATCTACAAAACTTGGACCAGTAATCCTTAAGGCTTTTGCGATTTTGGCTTTTTCTTCGCCAGTGTTTGCTTCGAATTCAGATGAGCAGCCAACAAGACTTGAGAAGGCGCTCGAGAAGTTCAACAGGACCGGTGAAGCGGACCGTTGTCTTTCCACCCATCGTATCCGTAATATCCGCGCACCTGACGATAAACATCTGATCATCAGATATAGCACCAATGTAAGCTACTTGAGCAAGTTGCCTTTCCGTTGTTCAGGCTTGGGGTTTCATGAGTCTATTGCCTACCGAAGCTTTGGAAACCGTATTTGCAAGTCGGACCGGTTCCGCGTGATCAATTCCAATCGTTTTCTTGGTGCCAGTTGCGGATTTGGTGAATTTGAGAAACTGAAAAGGAAACGGAAAAGCGAATAAACCAGGCAGTAGTTTGAGAAATTTTCTGTCTGCGAGCATCCAATAGGAATTGCTTAAAAGAATCAGACTTGAGCATTTTAGCTTCTAGTCAGCCTGTAAAATTTCTATGTTAAATCTACTCGCAGAAAAAATTGCACTAGTGCGAATGTCCGGCATGTGCTCCATCCAAAAGCAGATATCCATTCACGACAAAAACCAGTCCGATTACCGCGATTAACACGCTTGAGAAATAGGGTGCTCTGGAAGTGAACTTGTCAAAAAAACCGGTTCTTGCAGAGATCGCTTTCAATCCCAATGCAGTCACTACCCCAACTGCAATGAGCATGATGGCCAACCCCAATGAGAACGCTCCGACGAGGAGTACACCAAGTGTAAACTTGCCGAGATGCATGCAGATGATGAACACGGTAATCGCGGCGGGGCAAGGAAGCAGGCCGCCGGTCAATCCGAATAGTATTGTTTGCCAGTTGCCGGTTCGGCCATCAGCCAATTGTTGTTCAATCGCAGCAGCGTGCGCTCTTGCGTGTGCATCTTCGCTACCATGGCCGTGTTCATGATGATGATCGTGCTCATGATGGTGGTGATGATGATCATGGTCGTGATCGTCGTGATGGCTATGATGATGGCTGTGGTGGAGGTGTTCCCGTTTTGAAAAATAGCTTTGCAACAAAGGCCGGGCTATCCAGAACGCCATCGAAATGATGATCAATCCAGATATAATCATGAACCAGGGTTCCAGTTGTTCTCCGATTAATTCATTGCCGTAGGTCAGAGCGATAACCGCCAGTATCCAGACAATAATAGAGTGGCTAAAGGCTGCTGAAACTCCCAGCAAGAAGGACTGAAACACCGAACCTTTGATTGCAATGATGTAGGCTGCAATCATCGTTTTGGAGTGGCCCGGTTCGAGTCCGTGCAGCGCGCCTATAAGCATGGACACTGCGAACAGGAAGAATGGATTTACAGAACCATCCTGAATCAGTGAAGCAATCTCCATCGGCTGATGCTCTTACAAAAATTTCGTTATTTGTTTGAATTCGTTTATCAACTCGCCGCTTTCATCTGCATTAACACTGGAACTTGCGAGACAATGATCAACGTGATCATGAATTAGGCGTGTTTTGGCAGTTCGTATTGCGCTTTCTACAGCAGCAAGTTGTTGCGCCAACTCAACACAACTGCGCCCATCCTCAATCATGCTGATCGATTTGCGCAGATGACCGTTGGCAACTTTTAACCTTCTGACGATGTCAGGATGGGATTCATGTGACATTACCTACAGCCTCGCCAAATCTGTTCATACATTGTTGATCAACTATCCTACCCTAGAGGGTAGCTATTATCAAGAAATTCCCTGCAAGTTTTTTGAGGCCACATATTTTTAGGTGAGAATGGCAAAAAAGCTGACACTGGGGGAACGAGATTCTTTTCAAACTGTAATTCCGCATGCAAAAATGTCTTTACCTAATAGAATCAGAATTGTATATAGTTGATAAAAAAAGTCTTGTTAAAGTCGGTCGCGGCATGATTGTTGTTATGGTCAGTTTTGAAAAGACATTTACTATCAATGACAAGATTTCTTTTAGCACCCTGAGGGGGAGGGTTGTGTTAGGGTAGCATTAAGCTGCATGCAAGTTGGTACCAAAGCCAATACAGGAGGTTAAAATTGTTTCGCACAGAAGATAAAAAGCCAGGCGTCTGGTTTTTGATGCGGCCGGTTATAGGGCGCATTTGGGCTGGTATGATATTGGCAGCGATGGGCACCACATTTTCTCTTCTGGCGGTTGCTGCTTTGGCGCTGGTGGTTCATGCTCTGATTACAGCTCAATCGCTTGAGTTTTTTGGATATGAATGGAATATTCAGTCGCTTGTAATTCTTGCGCTGGTGTTAACAGTGTTGACAATCCTGTTTCGGCTGGTTGCCTTTCTAATATCGCATTTTGCCGCCTATCACCTCGAAGAAATCGTTCGTACAAACTTGTCGGAACATCTTGCGAAGATGCCGCTTGGAGCAGTTCTTGCCAGCGGCTCTGGAGCCTTGAAAAAAATCCTTCTGGACGATGTACGGGGGCTGCACGTTTATGTAGCCGACACCACACCGTTTATGGGGAGAGCCGTGGCAGGTCCTGTTGTTACGCTCGTCTTGCTTTTCGCGATCGATTGGCGGTTGGCATTGGCTACCATTGCAATAATCGGGTTTGGCATGGTCACAATGAACTTTGCCATGAAGGATTCAGTTGAAATCCGCAAAGCCTATGACGATTGCAACGAGGAAATTAACTCTGCTGCAGTGGAATTTGTGCAGGCCATGCCGGTGGTTCGAACATTTGATACCGGCTCAAGCACCTTCAAGCGTTATCACACTACATTAATCAAATTTCGCGCCATGCTTGCAGAGTGGATTGTTCTGACCAGCCGGGCAGCCAGGTTCTCAATTCTGATATTGGGTCCTCTGCCGACCTTGATTGCGGTGAGTGTTGCCGGCATCTTGCTATATTCGCAGGGCCTCGTTTCATTTTCCGTGTTGATGGCGTTCTGGCTGCTTTCAACTGGTGTGGCTGAGTCTCTGATGCCGCTCATGTGGCTGATGCAGATGAATCGTATGGCTGAGATCGGCGCAATACGCATCAATGAATATCTGGCTCAACCGCCCCTGCCTGAAGTAACCAAACCTCAGTCTCCCAAAGACGCATCAATTACATTTAAAGATGTCAACTTCAGTTATCCCAATCGCGAACAACTGGCCCTCTCAGGAGCAAGCTTTAAAGCTGAACAGGGTACGGTGACAGCATTGGTTGGCCCGTCAGGCAGCGGAAAGAGTACAATCGCAAGGCTTATTCCACGGTTTTACGATGTGAAAAGCGGCCTCATTAGTATTGGCGGAGTTGATGTCCGCAACATTCCAACCGATGAACTCATGGCGCATGTTTCCTTCGTGTTTCAGGATACATTCCTGTTCCACGACAGTATTATGGAAAACATTCGAATTGCCAAACCAAGCGCAAGTGATGACGAGGTCATGGAAGCCGCGCGTCAAGCCATGGCCCACGAGTTCATCATGGAAACACCGGACGGATACAACACAATTGCCGGCGATCGGGGTACTCGTCTCTCCGGCGGACAGCGCCAACGAATTACCATCGCCCGGGCAATATTGAGAGATGCACCCATACTGGTACTTGATGAAGCAACTGCCTTTGCTGATCCTGAAAATGAAGCAATGATCATACAGGCACTCGCTGCTCTTATGCGCGGACGTACTGTGCTGATCATTGCGCATCGCCTTTCCACCATCCGGGATGCTGATCAGATTTTGGTGCTCGATCACGGCGAAATAGTCGAAACCGACAAACATGATGCTTTGGTAAAAACCGGTGGTTTGTACGGCAAACTTTGGAAAAACCACGAAGCAGCCCAAGGTTGGCGTTTAAAGGTCGATGGCAAAGCCAAGCCGAAAAAGCGGCCACGAAAAGCAGCCGAAGCCAAAAAGAAAACGAAGAAAGCAAAGTCAGAGAAAGTAACCGGGTAACAGCTTGCGACTGGCCAGTGATTTCCCAAAGAGAGTAAATTAAAATGTCATCAATGCACC
The DNA here is from genome assembly GCA_039189355.1 of Pseudomonadota bacterium. Lineage (GTDB taxonomy): Bacteria > Pseudomonadota > Alphaproteobacteria > Rhizobiales > Rhizobiaceae > JAALLB01. The sequence goes on along the minus strand of JBCCYR010000113.1, from coordinate 2,260 downwards.
ATTCCGTACCCGGCTTGCTTACATCTTATCGCCATATGTTGGAGGCCGCAGATGATTATGCTCCCAAGCTGAGACGGTCGTTTATTCTGACGCTGATCGCATCCATCACCGAGGGATTGGCGTTTGCCTGCTTTTATCCATTGAGTATTGCCCTTCTGAGTGCGCCGGCGGATACTGATGCTGCGTGGTTCTGGCTTGGTGCAATGGTCGTCCTTGCCGTGATTGATGCCGTACTCAGATGGTTTGCCATGCAGTTTTCATTTGGCGCTGATCTGGCCGAGGTTAATTACGAGTTGCGCTTGAGATTGGGACAACAACTGCGCCTGATGCCGTTGCAGAAACTGTCTCAACGAAGGGCTGGTGATTTGGGAGCTGTGCTATCTTCAAGTGTTGAAGACAGTATCGCGCCATTCGGGCAACTAAGCGCCATCATCATTCGCATTATGGTCGTTCCTGCCGTCGCAATTGCAGCTACTTTCGCCATTGATTGGCGGATGGCGGTAACGATGCTTTTTCTCGTTTTATTGGCGATACCGGTCTATTACTGGAAGCGCCGTGGGTCCGGCCGCGGTATGCATGCTCTGGCAAAGGCCCATGCGGATACAGAAGCTGATATAATCGAATATATCCAGGGTCTTCCGGTACTTCGTGCCACATCTCAAACCGGCAAGCAGGCGACCAAACTGCAGGCCGCTTTCACCAATTTACGAACGATGCAGAAACGAGGGTCAATAAAGGCACTTTGGCCCTCCTTAACGTTCAACTCCCTGACTGAAATCGGATTGTTGGCGCTGCTTGGCCTTAGTGTATATCTCATCCTGAATGGTGAATTGAGTGTTGCCACGCTTGCAGCGTTACTGGTTATCGCTACCCGCTTTTCTGAACCACTTTCGCTATTTGCCAATCTTACAGCTGCATTTGACCTTATGGAAGGCGGATTGAAACGGATAAAGGAGTTGCTAGCGGTCAAGCCTTTGGAAGTATCAGGTGTGGCAACCCTGGCAGATAAATTTGACATCACGTTCGACAACGTAACATTCGAATATGCGGAAGCAGGCGCAGAGGACAATGCTGCATTGCGCGATCTTGGCTTCGCGCTGCCGCAAAGCTCCCTTACGGCGCTGGTTGGCCCATCCGGATCAGGTAAAACTACAATTACGCGTCTAATCATGCGCTATGACGATCCGAAATCCGGCAGTGTAAAAATTGGTGGCGTTGATATCCGTGACCTTAGGCCAGACCATCTGATGAGCTACATCTCGGTGGTGTTTCAGGATGTTTACCTGTTCAATGAAAGCATTCTGGAAAACATCCGCATGGGCAACCCGAATGCCAGTGACGAGGAGGTTGAGGCCGCCGCCAGACAGGCAAACTGTCATGAGTTCGTCACCAGACTGCCCAACGGTTATGCAACGAACGTAGGGGATATCGGTGGCAGTCTCTCTGGGGGTGAACGCCAGAGAATTTCGATCGCCCGTGCAATCTTGAAAGACGCGCCGATTGTCATTCTGGATGAACCAACTGCCGCGCTAGATACTGAAAGCGAGGTAGCAGTTCAAACTGCCATCGATGCTTTGGTGAAAGATCGTACTGTGATTGTAATTGCCCATCGCCTGTCAACCATTGTTGGAGCCACACAGATACTTGTGCTGGATGAAGGGAAGCTTTTGGAAAGTGGCAAGCATGAAGAGCTGGTTGCAGCCGGGGGCAAATACAAGGCCATGTGGGAAGCCCAGCAAAGCACGAAGTCCTGGCATTAGTGCCTGTTAGATTGAGGGAAACCCAATGTCTGAAATGTCAAGAAACCCGGGATCGAAAGTACTGAAGAACACGATACCAGTACTAGTTTTATTGGCCCTGCTTGGAGCGATAGTTTGGAATTTTCCAAACCTCAAGTGGTACGAAATTGCCTGGTTTTGCATGTCCATGGGCATGATGATAATTCGCATGCCGTTTGAAATCCGCAATCGTCAGAACAAAATTTCCCTCAGCAGAAATAACTGGCTGGAAAAAATGCTACTTGGGGGCATGTTCCTGACCATGGGGCTTCTGCCTCTGGTCTACCTAGCAGTTAAAGGGAACACATTTCACTTCTTTCAATTTGCGGATTATCGCTTGCAGGAAACGATTACTTGGTTAGGCGTATTATTGGTGCCACCGATGCTGTTTTTGTTCTGGCGGTCCCACACTGATTTGGGACGTAATTGGAGTGCCAAACTCGAAATCCATTCAGAGCAAAAACTGGTCACCAGTGGCATAT
>JBCCYR010000112.1:0-7625 GCA_039189355.1 Pseudomonadota bacterium | reverse complement strand
GCTGATTGTCGGTGAAGAATAGACTGTCTTAAAAATCCCGCCTTACGGAAACGACATATCCATCATATTCAAAGCTGCAACCTTGCGGGCCGACGGCAAGAAAGCCGGTACAAACAAGGACATGTCCTGAATTGTCTACATCTCCGCGAAAGTAGCTTGTTTTGACATGAAAACCGGGTGCGGCAGTCGGATACCAGTTCAGGCCAATTCCGAACTGCCGAACGCCACCTTCCTCGATATTCGTTCCCTGGATCAAGTTGCCAACCGTCGGCAGGCCACCAGTGTTAAACACATGTCCGGTGCCTCCCTCTACGTCCCAGTAATTTACCCAGAATTCCACTTCGTTGGTCAAATTCATCTGGAAAGCTGCTCCCCAAGCGTTTTCCGGGTTTTCAAGAAGCGCGTTGGCATGCACATAATCGGTATTATAGTCCCCGTCATACATGTACATGCCCCAGACAGAACCACCTGAAATATAGTCGGAAAGATTGAGGTTCGCGCTCACCTTGTAAGCCCAGCCGCCGGTATCGCTAACAACTGATCCCCCAAAGACACCTGGTGTTACAACCGTAATTTCCGGCGCGATTGAATCGTAGGCAGCAGTGAACGCAATGGCGCCCCAATGTGCGCTATAATTCACACCTGCGTAAAAATTCACCCGACCATCGGTTACATCGCCGACATTGCCTATCACATTACCGAGAATGTCCCTGACCAGAGAGCCGCTGTTTGTCAGATTACCGAAACTGTCCCTGCCCAGAGAGCCTCTCAAATCCTCTGCTCCGACAGTGATGGCCAGCCCGTTATCTGACCATGTGTAATCGAAAACCGTACCGTCATCGAAGCCGTAAAATCCGTCCTCGGCACCAACACCGCCTGCTGCCGAAGAAACAGATTCGGCATTGACCCAACCGAAATCATGATTGGATGACCAATAGCTTGCAGAACCAAAGCCGGCTCTGAACCCTGCGAGTGAAATCAGCGCTGTATCCATGTCAATGTCGGCATCGACATTGGATTGCCCGCCTTCAAGCCGATAAAGTGCTCTAAGCGTACCGTAATCGGTTTCGTTGCGCGTATCGATATTCAGTCTTGCCCGGTTGCCCCAGGCGGTAAAATTGGCTTCTTCGCCACCAGACAAGGCTCCAACCCCGATGGCGCCTGGATTTACAAGTACGCCGTTTAGCTGGCTGTTATTATCGACCTCAATATGAAGCTTTTCATAAGCACTTCGGACATATCCGCTGAAGCGGATGCAGATTTCTGTTCCGGGTATGAAAAAGAAACCGGCGCCATAGGCATCGCATACGCGAACGTAATCAACCGGCTCCGGCTGGACGATTACTGCATCAGCAGCGTCGGTAATGCCGGAAGAAACCAGCGTAGCTGCCATACCCAATAATAGCGGTCTTATGCTCATGACGCCTGCGAGAGTCTTGTTATGTATACTTCTTCTCGCCCCCTCCAGCCTAAATACGCTTTTTATTCTTGGTTTGCAAACCTCTCTTTACGTATAGTAAGCGCACAACACAGAAAAATTCGTGATGTGACATTTATGCTCCGTCACAGTGGTTCCTGAAGTAACACTTTCGTAACCTCATTATCTCACACTTTATCAACCATGGTTCTGCAGTTGCGGAACACACCAGTTCTTGTGAGAGTATTATGTATCGTGTTTTCCTCAAGCATGTTGCCGTCTTGGCTGTTGCTTCCACCATTGTTTCCAATGCCCACGCCGTTGAAGTTTATCTCTTCAAGGGAGCAGGGGACTTTTCATTTGTGAATGACAATCTGCATTTTTCCCGCGGGCTGAACCAGATTGCAGACACGCTCAATGCGGAAGGGATACATGCCGAGGTTCGCCGTTTCAGCGCCGTTGAAGACGCGTTGAGCACAATCAGACAGCGAAAACCGGAATCAGTGGCGTTTATCGGTCACTCGATGGGAGCGCTCGCGTCCATGGCCATGGCGCGCAATTTGCAGGGTGAAGGAGTGAAGATCGTATATATGGGATTGATTGACATTCCGGGCCCGGTAGGGGTTGCAGGAGACAATGTCGAGTGGGTTGAAAATTACTATTCAATCAACCCGGTATACGGCAAGTTGACCAATGTGAGTTCTCATCCCAATGCCAAAAACATCCATGTCTCCGGATATATCCACAACCGGATGGATGATGCTCCAAAAGTCCAAAACGGTATGCTGGCAGCCATTCGTCAAATTCATGCAGCTGAAACGCAGTCCCAATCACCGCAGCAACCGGAAACCTGGCACGTTCAGGCTCCCCAGCCGGCCATACAACCAGATTACGCGCGGTCACAGGTTCAAGCGGAGAATGCTCCGAATACGCTGCAGACACAGGTTCAGGTATATGAGCCGCCACAACCCTCGGGGCCTGTTCCGGTTATCACAAACTCGTCAACACAGGCATACCATAATCAATCTCAGGTTGTGCAACCTTATGCGCTTCCGAGTGTTGGTGTAGGGGGAAATCCGCAGGCTTTGCCTCAGTCCGGTGATCCGCTTTTGTCCCAAAGCCAGCAGTTTGAACAACCTCAACCCATTGATCCTGTGACGACTTCAACCGTCCGCAAGCCCAATCTGCTTGACCGGGGACGTTCCATTCTGGACCGCGCCGGCAGTTTGGTTCGCCGGTTTAAAGAAAAGCGTAATGAACGGGCAAATGCTTTTGCACCACAACCTGAACGGTAATGCCAAAACCTTCCATAGTGTCACTTTACTGAAATATTACTTGCTTATTTTTTGCATAAGCGCGAGTGTTGCGCTGTTCGGGCATAATGCGAACATGAAGATGACTGGAATACCGGAAAATACCGGCGGCGGCTAAGTGAATTACAGCCATAAAGCATGCGGAACAGAAAAACGTTCCAACCTTTCCTCGACATTCTGCACTGCCTGCCACGCAGCTTACTGCTGCAAAGCTTATGATCGATGAAAGGAAACAGATCATGTCACAAACAGGTACCGTAAAGTTTTTCAATACCGAGAAAGGCTTCGGATTCATCAAGCCGGATGGCGATGAAAAGGATATTTTTGTTCATATTTCTGCTGTTCAGGCATCAGGTTTGCAGGGACTTTCGGAAAACCAGAAGGTTACTTTCGAAACCGAGGACGACAATCGTGGCAAGGGTCCCAAAGCCGTCAACATCCAGCCTGCTGACTAATACTTGATACATCACTGACCGTGTAAACGCCTTCTGGCACGGGAATTGCTTTCAACTATGCAAGTAGTCTGAAAGTGTGCCGGAAGGATACGGAAATGTTCGACAATTCCCAGAAACTCAAAACCGCCAATGTTCATGTTGTGTTGACCAACGGGCGTGAACTTCATGGTTTGCTGGTTTGTGGTGTCTCCGGCACTATATCTTCCGCACTTGGTGGCGCTGACCAGTTTATTGAGCTGCACGACAAATCCGGGAATCCCGTTTTTGTCGCTAAACATCAGATTGCAACGCTTGAGCCGCTAAAGCAGGGCGGAAAGGCAATGCCGTCATTACAGGCAGATGCGCTTGATCAGTCACGCTGGCATGAAGTGCTGGGCGTTTCTCCAACTGCGGCTTTTGACCAGGTGAAGACGGCCTACCACGCGCTGGCCAAGCAATACCACCCTGACCTTTACCCCGAACACATGCCTGATGAAATGCGATTTTACGCGGGCGAAATGCTCACCCGCATCAACAAGGCCTATGAGCAGTTTCAGGCGGTGAAAAAGGTAGCTTGAAGGAGAGTTATGCTTTGCCATAACCACCCGCAGCAGGGGTGTTCAATATAACAGCTTCACCTGATTTCACTTCAGTTTGATCGCAATGCTTCAGGGTATCGAATTCACCGGACAAACGCCGGATGATGGTTGACCCCGGTTCGCCGTCACTGCCACCATCAAGTCCCTTGGGCGGGTTGTAACGCGAAGAAGAGAGGATCGCGCAGGTCATGTCCTCCATAAAGCGCAATGTCCGGGAAACCGCGTCCCCACCCCTGAATTTTCCGTTGCCGCCTGAACCCCTGCGGATTTTGAATTCTTCAACCACCACAGGGTAACGCATTTCCAATACTTCCGGATCTGTGAGCCGGGTGTTTGTCATGTGAACGTGAACCGCATCAGCGCCCCTGAAGCCCCGGCCACTGTTCATCTGGCCAGCCGGAGCGCCGCCGCACATGGTCTCATAGTTCTGGTAACGCGCATTGCCGTAGGTCAGGTTGTTCATGGTGCCTGGGGCATTGGCAAAGGCACCCAGTGCCATGAGCATGCAGTTTGTCACGTGCTGGCTGGTTTCGGTATTGCCTGCAATTACTGCTGACGGATATTGCGGCTTTAGCATGCAGCCGTCCGGAATAATGATGTTGATCGGTTTCAGGCATCCCGCATTCATCGGAATATCACCCTCCACCATGATCCGGAATACATACAGCACAGCAGCGCGGCAGACCGGTTCAGGTGCATTGAAGTTGTTTTCCTTGATCGGAGATGTTCCGGTAAAGTCCACCGTTGCTTCGCGTTTGTTCTTGTCTACGGTGATTTTGACGCAAATTTGCTGATCGTTGTCAGTCTTGTAAGTGTATTCGCAATCCGATAGGCGGTCGATTACACGGCGCACACTTTCTTCCGCATTATCCTGTACATGTTTCATGTAGGCCTGAACGACAGGCAGAGTGAAGTGATCGACCATTTTGCGCAATTCAATCACGCCCTTTTCATTGGATGCGATCTGGGCCCGGATATCGGCCATGTTTTCATCCGGATTGCGCGCAGGCCACGGATGGTCGGTCAGGATTTTCCGCATGCCCTCTTCGTCAATGACACCGGCTTTTACCAGTTTGAAATTGTCAATCAGAACGCCTTCTTCATCCACGTGGGTAGCAAGCGGTGTAGCGCTTCCCGGTGCCATGCCGCCAACATCTGCATGGTGGCCGCGGGCAGCTGTGTAAAACAGGATTTCCTTGTCGTCCTCGTCAAACACCGGGGTGACAACGGTAATATCCGGCAAATGGGTGCCGCCGTTATAAGGTGCGTTCAGAATGAAGACGTCACCGGGGTCGATGTTGTCCTTATTGTTCTCAATCACGCTTTCGACAGAGCGGTCCATGGAGCCAAGGTGCACCGGCATGTGCGGAGCGTTGGCAACGAGCGTCCCGTCGCTTGCGAATACTGCACAGGAGAAATCCAGACGCTCCTTCATGTTCACAGAATAGGAGGTGTTTTGAAGTGTAACACCCATCTGCTCGGCAATGGACATGAAGAGGTTGTTGAACACTTCAAGCATGACCGGGTCAGCTGTTGTGCCAATCGCAACCTGCCTCTCCTTTGCGACTGCACGCGTCATGACGATATGGTCGAGCGCGTTAATTTCTGCTTGCCATTGCGGTTCGATGACAATCGTTTGGTGAGGTTCAATGATCAGGGCAGGGCCTTCAATGCGGTTGCCGGGTTTCAGGCTGCTTCGGAAGTGAATGCCCGCTTCATGCCAGTCGCCACCTGAAAAGAAACGTGTTGTCTGGTCCGGTTCATGAGTGCCTTGATCCAATGATGCTTCGGTCTCAACAAGGCCTGCGCCTCCGCCCACAGATTCAACTTCGACAGATTCAACAATCAGTTTCTTGTTTTTGAAAATGAACCCGAACTGTTTGCGGTGTTGCGTTTCAAAAGTCAGCACCATTTCATTGTTGCCGGCAAACGGAACTGGCAGGGCGAGGTCTGTCCCGTCATAGCGGATGTGAATGCGGGTAAAAGACGAGACATCTGAATCACTTATGTCCTGTTTTGCAAGTTCTGATTCAGTCTCGCGTTTAAGTTCTGATTCAATTGCTTCAAGTTTTGCTTCAACGCCATCAGTCAGCTCCTGTATCAGGGCTTGCGAACGTGAGGCGCGGATTTGCGCCAGCCCCATCCCGTAAGCGGACAGAATTCCGGAGAACGGGTGTATCAGGACGGTTTCCATGCCGAGTGCATCGGCAACGGCGCAGGCATGCTGTCCGCCTGCACCCCCGAAACAGTTCAAGGCATATTCAGTCACGTCATATCCGCGCTGGACGGAGATCTTCTTGATTGCATTTGCCATGTTTTCAACGGCAATTTTCAAAAAGCCGTCAGCCACATCTTCCATGGAAGAGCCGACTTCTTCTGCCAGTTCTGCAAACTTTGTCTTGACGGTTTCCGTGTCCAGTTTTTCATTTTGACCGGGGCCAAAAATTGCCGGAAAGAAATCCGGTTGCAATTTGCCGACCATGACATTTGCGTCAGTAACAGCAAGCGGTCCGCCACGGCGGTAACAGGCGGGGCCGGGGTTTGCCCCGGCAGAATCCGGTCCAGCCTGAAAGCGCCCGTCCTTGTAAAAGAGTATCGAACCGCCACCCGCTGCCACCGTGTGAATGCGCATCATTGGTGCACGCATGCGAACGCCTGCAACTTCGGTCTCGAATGCGCGCTCAAGTTCACCATCGTAATGGGAAACATCGGTCGATGTGCCACCCATGTCGAAGCCGATCATCTTGTTGAACCCGGCGAGCTTTGAGGTTTCCACCGCGCCGACCACGCCGCCTGCCGGCCCGGACAGGATTGCGTCCTTGCCCTGAAACAGGTCTGCTGCAGTCAAGCCACCTGATGACATCATGAACATCAGTTTCGGGACATCACCGCTTTTCGCGGCCTTTTGCAGGCCCAGTTCAGAGGAAACCTGTTCCACGTAGCGGCGTAGTATTGGAGAAAGATATGCATCAACAATTGTCGTGTCTCCGCGTCCAATCAGCTTCACAAGAGGTGAAACTTCGTGGCTGACAGAAACCTGTCTGAAGCCCATTGCGCGCACCAGTTCGGCAACCTGCCGTTCGTGTTCCGGGAACTTCCAGGAGTGTATGAGGGTTACTGCGACTGAATCGATGCCATCGTCTTTCAAAACCTCCAGCAGAGGTTTCAGTAATTCCAGATCAGGTTTTGCTTCAACAGTGCCGTCAGCCAGTATCCGCTCGTCGATTTCGATTACTTTTTCATACAGCAGTTCCGGTTTCAGGATTTCCTTGGCAAAGATATCCGGCCTTGCCTGGTAGCCGATTTCCAGCATGTCCTGAAAACCTTTTGTAATCAGAAGGGCCGTACGGTCTCCCTTGCGTTCAAGCAGCGCATTCGTTGCGACTGTTGTCCCCATTTTTACGTTGCCGACTTTATCAGCAGGGATCGTGTCAGTGGCAGTCAGGCCGAGAATTTCTTTGATGCCCTGAATGGCGGCATCTTTATAGGCTTCCGGGTTTTCCGATAGTAGTTTGTGGGGATGAAGCGAGCCATCGGGTGCCTGGCCGACAATGTCTGTAAAGGTTCCGCCACGGTCTATCCAGAAATCCCATTTCGACATTCTTTTTTACTCCCAAGAAACTAACCGGACATCATTACGGAATCAAAAGAAATACCGCAATCCATTTAAGGCTGTGCCTTTTTGTTTATCCAAGATTAACCATGATTTCCAACACCTGATTAACCCTAGTCCTGTAACTTCAGCAGGTAATGTTTCAGGGGATTCGTATTTCATGGAAAACACAATCGACAAGCCTTCTGCAAAAGATGCAGCTTTGCAAGTGAGCAATGCTCCAGAACTTGAAACGCCAGTTTCAGGCGC
>JBCCYR010000111.1:0-7655 GCA_039189355.1 Pseudomonadota bacterium | reverse complement strand
TTGAGGCCATTTTTCTTGTAAGGGCAAGCAGAACTACCCTTGCCCGGCTTGGTTATTCCGAGCCTCTGGACACCGGGGCCATGGAAATCTCCCGGCGTGTTTCGGCAACCTACAAGGACCTGCCAGGCGGCCAGATTCTGGGGCCTACGTTTGACTACACACATCGCCTGCTGGATCAGGAGCTTTCTGAAGGTGCAGAAGCTGAACCCGCAGAGAAAGCGAAACCTTCTGGTGACGCCACGCCACATGTTCTTGATCTTCTTTCTGATGAAGGCCTGATGGAGCCGCCATCTTCCAGCTCGCGTGACGATGAACCCGGCGACCTGACGCGCGATCCGCTTTCCTTTCCAGCAGACCGCGATCTTCGATTGCAAAATCTTGCCAGGGGCGACGAAGGCTTCTTGCTGGCACTTGGATATTCAACGCAACGCGGCTACGCACGCAACCACCCGTTCGCTGGTGAGATAAGGGTCGGAACGGTTGCCGTTGAATTTGTTCCGGAAGAACTCGGCTTTCCAATCGAAATCGGTGAAATGGAAATCACCGAATGCGAGATGGTCAACCAGTTCAAGGGTTCCAAGAAGGCGCCGCCGCAATTCACCCGGGGTTATGGCCTGACCTTCGGTCATTGCGAACGCAAGGCGATGTCCATGGCTCAGGTTGATCGTGCGTTGCGTGCAGACGAACTGGGCGAAGACCGTCTCGCACCTGCCCAAGACGAAGAGTTTGTTCTTTCCCATTGCGATAACGTGCAAGCGACCGGATTTGTAGAACACCTCAAGCTTCCGCATTATGTCGACTTCCAGTCTGAACTGGAACTTGTCCGCCGCATGCGCAAGGAACAGGGTGCAGATGTCAAGGAGGCCGCGGAATGAAGTCTGTTGTCTTCGACGTTGGCAATGTTCTGATCCACTGGGATGCAAAGCGCGTTTTCCGTGATCATTTCGAATCTGACAAAGCAGTCGATGCCTTCTTCAAGGAAATCGGATTTGCAGAATGGAACCTGTCGCTTGACCGTGGACGGGACTGGGATGAAGCTGTTGAGACATTATGTGCAGAGCATCCACATCACGCAGACAACATTATCCGGTTTCGTGATAACTGGCACCAGTCAGTAAGCGGAGAGATCAGCACTTCCGTTGCTGCCCTGAATTCCTTGAGAAAAGCCGGTGTCCCGACCTATGCAATAACCAATTTCTCCTCAAGCCGATGGCTTGAATCACAGGAGCGGTTCCCGTTTCTCAAGAGCCACTTTGTCGATGTGATCGTCTCTGGTGATGAGAAACTTGTGAAGCCAGGTAAGGAAGTCTTTGAATTGTTTCTTAAGCGGAACGATCAGAAAGCCGCCAAATGCATTTTCATTGATGACAGTGCTGCAAACATACGCACCGCCAGCAAGATGGGCTTTGAGACCATTCATTTCACACCGGGAACAGACCTGACCAAGTGGTTTGATGAACAGGGAATGGCAGCATGACTGAATACAATTTTGCCTACCTAAACGAACAGACCAAAAAAATGATCCGCCGTGCATTGCTTAAAGCCATTGCGATCCCTGGATATCAGGTTCCGTTTGCCAGCCGCGAAATGCCGATGCCTTATGGCTGGGGGACTGGCGGAGTGCAGGTCACCGCTTCCATTCTCACGCCTGAAGATACGTTGAAGGTTATTGACCAAGGTGCCGACGATACAACAAACGCAGTTTCAATCCGCAAGTTTTTCAAAAGAACTGCCGGCGTTGAAACGACCGAGGTGACAGAGGACGCAGACATCATACAGACCCGGCATCGCATACCTGAGACGCCACTTCGTGAAGATCAGGTTCTCGTCTACCAGGTACCGATTCCGGAACCGCTACGGTTTCTTGAGCCGAGGGAAACCGAGACGCGCAAGATGCATGCCTATGAAGATTACGGCCTTATGCACGTGAAACTTTATGAGGATATTTCCCAGCATGGGCACATTGCGACAACCTATGCCTATCCGGTTGAAGTGGAAGGACGGTATGTCATGGACCCGTCGCCGACACCAAAATTTGACAATCCTAAAATGGACGAATGTCCAGCGCTCCAGCTGTTTGGAGCCGGGCGCGAGAAACGCATTTATGCAGTTCCACCCTATACCAAGGTCGTGAGCCTCGACTTTGAGGACCATCCATTTGAGGTCCAGAAATGGTCAACCCCTTGTGCGTTATGCGGTGCAAGGAACACCTTCCTCGATGAAGTGATTATGGATGATAAAGGGACACGCATGTTCGTTTGTTCCGATACGTATAATTGTGCGAAGCGCCAGGCAAGTAGCGAGGCTGCGGAATGACCAAGCCACTTCTTTCCGTTGACCGTCTTTCCAAGTCTTTTGGCAATACCGTTGCCTGCGACGGGATTTCCTTTGACCTCTGGCCCGGCGAAGTACTGGGAATTGTAGGTGAGTCCGGATCGGGGAAAACCACGTTACTACGCTCGATTGCGGGTCTTATCAGCGCAGATGAAGGAGCCGTTTCATATTCCAGAAACGGGCAAGACCCGGTCAGCGTTTCCAGTCTTGATGAGCCTGCGTTACGTCATCTTCAAAGGACAGAATGGGCATTTGTGCACCAGCATCCACATCAGGGGTTGCGGATGAATGTCTCTGCCGGCGCAAATATCGGCGAGCGGCTGATGGCAAACAACTGGCGGCACTATGGCAACATTCGTGACGAAGCAATCAAGTGGCTTGAGGCAGTCGAGATTGATCCTGCACGCATTGATGATCTGCCACGCACGTTTTCCGGTGGCATGCAGCAACGTTTGCAGATAGCACGCAATCTGGTGACCAATCCGAAGCTGGTGTTCATGGATGAGCCAACCGGCGGTCTTGATGTATCGGTGCAGGCACGGCTGTTGGATTTGATCCGCGGGCTCGTTAGGGACCTGGGGCTTTCCGCTGTTGTGGTGACCCATGACCTTGCTGTCGCGCGGTTGTTGTCTACTCGTCTTATGGTGATGCGTTACGGAGAAGTCATTGAGCACGGTTTGACTGACCAGGTTCTGGAAGACCCGCAAGCACCTTACAGTCAATTGCTTGTTTCATCCGTCTTGCAGGTTTGAGGATAAGGAAATGAAGTTCTACAAAATGGCTCCGGAAGACATCAACTTGGTTCTGGATGTAGAACAGCTTGAAAAGCAGTTCACTCTACATACACAGAACGGTGCTGTGCTGGATGTACTCGACAAAGTGAACCTGACCGTTTCCGCAGGGGAAATCATTGCGTTGTGCGGGCCATCTGGCGCCGGCAAGAGCTCATTGCTTAAGTCGGTTTACGGAACCTATCGCGTGAGTGGCGGCAAGATCAATATCCTCTCCGAGCACGGCATGATTGACATTGCCAAAGCAGAGCCACGCGAAATCATAGAGCTAAGAACCAGAACCATCGGCTACGTTTCCCAGTTCCTGCGCGTTATCCCGAGGGTTTCGACACTTGATATCGTAGCCAACGCTGCGATTGAAACCGGCACACCGGAAGATGAAGCAAAAAGCCTTGCAGTCAGCCTGCTTGAGAAACTGCGCATACCGGCTGCCCTGCATGACCTGTCTCCGTTGACTTTCTCCGGCGGTGAACAGCAAAGGGTCAATATTGCGCGTGCGATGTCCGCTCCACGCCCGCTGATGCTGTTTGACGAGCCCACCGCATCCCTTGATCCCGTAAACCGCGAAACCGTGCTGAGCATGATCCGGGAACTGGCCGCATCAGGCACTGCCGTACTTGGAATTTTCCACGATCCCAAAGACCGGGAAAAACTTCGAACCCGTGATTTTGATTTGAAAGAAGCAAGAGAACCCGAAGATGCATGAGACCGTAATTTCAAACGCACGCATCGTCCTTGCAGACGAAATCGTTGACGGTTCTGTCAAAATTGTCGACGGCATCATTCAGGATGTCGCAACAAACTCCAGTGTCACAGGAACCCTGGACTTTGAAGGTGATCTCCTAATTCCAGGACTGGTTGAGCTGCATACCGACAATCTTGAGCGTCATGCCATGCCACGGCCGAAATCCTACTGGCCGATTGAATCCGCAGTGCTCAATCACGACCGTGAAGTTTCAGCCGCCGGCATTACCACTGTTTTTGATGCGCTTTGTATCGGTCACATGGATCAAGGTTCGCGTTCAATTGAATCGATTACTGAGATGGCAAACTCAATAGACAGTCTAAGTGCCAAGGGGTCGCTGAAGGCTGAACATTTCCTCCATTGGCGTTGTGAGGTCGCAAGTGCGGACGTGCTCAATAATGCGTTCACAGTAAGTGAGAATAGCCGAACCGGATTGTTTTCCGTAATGGATCACACGCCGGGCCAGCGCCAGTTTGTTTCACTGGATGCATACTACACTTATTATCAGGGCAAGTATGGTCTCAATGACCAGCAGATGGAACAATACATGACGGAGCGCCGGGCAGTTCAGGAAAAATATTCGGCACCCAACAGACGTGAGATCGTCAAACTGGCGCATTCAAAAAGTGTTCCGATTGCCAGCCATGACGATGCAACCATTGAGCACGTGGATGAAGCAATAGAAGACGGAATTGTTGTCGCAGAATTCCCGACCACGCTTGAAGCTGCGAACGCCAGCCACAAAAACAATCTGGCTGTGTTGATGGGCGCGCCAAACGTTGTTCGCGGCAAATCCCACTCGGGCAATGTTTCTGCCCGTGAACTGGCGAGCGAAGGTCTGCTTGATATTCTGTCGAGTGACTATGTTCCGTTTTCACTGCTTTATGGCGCTGTACTTCTCGAAAAGCATTGCGATAATATCACGCTGCCACAGGCAATCGCCACAGTCAGCAAGAACCCCGCTAATCAGGTAGGGCTTAATGACCGTGGAGAAATAGCACAGGGCAAGAAGGCCGATCTCGTCAGGTTCCGTATGGATGCAGAAGTACCCAATGTGGTAGAAGTTTGGAAGAATGGCAGCCGGGTGGCCTAGGGAGAAAATCAATGACCAAAATTCTTGATAGAATCGAAACCATGATCCGTGAAAACGGTTCCGGCCTTTATGGTGGCGAAGCTGTTACCCAGACGCAACATGCCCTTCAATGTGCTGCCCTTGCAGAAAAAGAAGATGCATCAGCAGCACTTGTCGCCGCCAGCCTCATGCATGACATAGGTCACCTGCTTGAACCCAACTTTGAAGCTGGCCTCGAACGTGGCGAAGACTTGTATCATGAGGACCTCGGTGAAGCATTTCTTGAGACGTATTTTGGTGAGGCTGTTACCCAACCGGTAAAATTGCATGTTGCCGCCAAACGCTATCTTTGCGCAACCGATGACGGCTATTTTTCCAAGCTTTCACCTGCATCCGTCCACACACTAAAGCTGCAAGGTGGCCCGATGTCAGAGGACGAGGTCAGACAGTTTGAATCAAACCAGTTCTACAAGGAAGCTGTTCAGCTTCGTATCTGGGACGACATGGCAAAGGATCCCAAGATGGAAACACCCGATGTCGGTCATTTCATGTCTTACGTCAAAGAGAGCATGAACGCAGAAAGCGTTTGAACGTGAGCGGGATTTTCTTCGCGGTTGTCGGCGCCAGCGGAGTCGGCAAGGATACAGTGATCGGAGAAGCCAAATTCGTTCTTGATGAAACCGGACGCTATCATTTTCCGCAACGGATCATTACACGTGCACCGGATGAAGCCGGTGAGAACCACCAAAGTGTTACGGTGGCACAATTTCAAATCATGCAGGATGAAGATGCGTTTTGTCTGTCGTGGCGCGCGCACGAACTCTATTACGGTTTGCCAAAGGAAATCTTCAAACTGCTTCAGAAGGGCAGGCACGTAGTTGCAAATATCTCGAGAAAAAGTGTTCTCGAGGCAGCCGGAATGTTTGAAAATTTTGAAGTACTCGAAATCATAGCCAATCCGGAAGCCAGAGCCGAACGTCTCCAAGAAAGGGCACGGGAAACGGCTGATCAAATTGCAAACCGGCAAGCAAGGAAGGTTGAAAAGGACTGGGCAGGTGACTTGACCGTATCGGAGATCGACAACAACGGAACAGTCAAACAAGCAGTCGATGTATTTGTTGAAACTGTGCTTAGCCTTTCAGATCGAAGCGCTGCACCAGCTCAAAGGGCTTAGCACCTCCCGGATCGCCAAGTACCGTTATCTGCTCAATCACTGTTTCCCGGTTCATGACTTCTGAAAGCAAAGGCGTCAGCGCTGCCTCCGCCTGATCAAGTTCTTTAGTGCTCAGGCTTGAAGACAATGTCATGTGAAATCTGAACTCCGATCCTATATAGGGATACCCCCATGTATTAAGCAGTTCATTCTGGACTTTGGACAGGTTCTTTCGCTTGTTGATTTCTTCAATGGTCAGCGGCGCACGCAGATGATCAAGCTCTGTGACACATTCCCAAGCCAATGCGTTTACATCCGGAAAGGCTTTCTGGTCATGGACCAGTGCCAGAAAGCTGCCGATCCTGCGAAGATTGAGATTGCCGAGTGAGACCGGCTTGAGGCTTTGCGCGAGGGAAGCAACTGCCTGAAGGAATTGTTTCTCCGTAACAGTGTCAACCAGCCGCATGGGTGCCTTCAGTGTTGCGTGAAAACCATATCGTCTTGGGGAGTCTACCCAAGGTGTCGGTGCGGCATCCAGTATACCGTCTTCGGGATCAACGCCCAACCACTTGCGTCCCAACCCGGCAAGGGGCGTATTACGCGGCGGTACGAAGTAGACTGCATATCTGTTGTATTCAATTGTCATGACGGTCAACCCTCAGTGAAGGCCACAGCTTAGCGCAATGACACAATCATGTAAGATCAGAACTTTCCGACTTACCAGAATTTCCACCAGGGCTTGTCATTAGACTCGTCAGTTTCAGCGGAAGCTTCCTGAGCCGCCGCCTCTTCCTCTTCAGCTGCGAATTGTGCAGTTGACGCGGCATCTGCAATGGCGAATGCCTCATCCATCGCTTTTGCTGCTTCCTCCAATTTGCCTTCGCCACATTTGGCAAAACCTTCATCAATCCTGCTTTGCGCTTTTGCGGCTTCCTCTACTGCAATCCGGCCCAAAATCAGACGCACCTTGCCGCGTTTAACCAACAGGTCCGTATTGTCACATTTGGCAATCAGTGCCTGAAAAGCTTCATCCGTTTTTCCGCCATCTGCGCCTGCTTGTTGAGTCTGTGCAGAAGCAGGTGAAATTGAGAATGCCAAGATGATGAAAGTGAAGACAAAATGCATGGCTGGTTTCCTTTGATGTTATTCTTTGCCGTCAATGCCAATAAGCGCCCGCCGCAGTTTGGCAGACATGTAATCCATGAGGATCACAACGATCAAAACAAGGATTGCGATGTATGCGACATTCTCGAAACTGGTTCCGGTTTGCAGGTAACCGAGAAACATGAGGCCGATACCACCCGCACCCATTGCACCAATAATGACTGCGCCACGTGTGTTGGATTCCAGATAGTAAAGGGATTGGGAAATAAACACTGGAAGAATTTGCGGTATGATTCCGAAACGCTGCTGCTGAATTCGGCTTGCTCCAGTAGATTGCACGCCTTCCTTTTGCTTGCTGTCGGCGTTTTCGATAGCTTCGGAGAAAAGCTTGCCGAACGTTCCGGTGTCGGTGAACGCAATAGCAAAAATGCCGGTAAACATGCCTGGCCCGAAAGC
>JBCCYR010000110.1:0-7658 GCA_039189355.1 Pseudomonadota bacterium | reverse complement strand
TCTAAAGACAAACAGGCAAGCCCATGGCTATTCGGGAACAATCACATGAACAGACGCCGCCGGATTTATGAGGGCAAGGCCAAAATCCTGTATGAAGGACCAGAACCGGGCACACTGGTCCAGTTTTTCAAGGATGATGCGACCGCTTTCAACAAAAAGAAACATGAAATTGTTGATGGTAAAGGCGTCCTGAACAACCGTATTTCCGAGCATATCTTCAAGCATATGACCCGGATCGGGATTCCCAATCACTTCATCAAACGCCTCAACATGCGTGAGCAGTTGATCAAGGAAGTTGAGATTATTCCGATTGAGATCATTGTTCGCAACATCGCGGCAGGTACTTTGAGCGAGCGCCTTGGAATTCCCGAAGGTGAAGTGCTGCCCCGTTCCATCATTGAATTCTGCTACAAGAAGGACGAACTCAACGACCCGTTGGTGGCCGAGGAACACATCACGGCATTCGGCTGGGCCTCTCCACAGGAAATCGATGACATCATGGCCATGGCGATACGGGTGAACGACTTCCTGTCCGGCCTGTTCGCAGGGATCGGAATTCAGCTTGTCGACTTCAAGATTGAGATGGGACGGCTCTGGGAAAACGACATGATGCGCATTGTCGTGGCGGACGAGATTTCGCCTGACAGCTGTCGGCTCTGGGACATCAATACAAACGAGAAAATGGACAAGGACCGGTTTCGCCGCAACATGGGCGGCATGCTGGAAGCCTATCAGGAAGTGGCAGACCGGCTCGGAATAATCCAGAAAAACAAACCGCAACGCGGCAAGGGGCCGGTTCTGGTTTCAAGCAATGACGACAAGGAAGAAAAGTGACTAGAGCTCGCGTTACCGTAACCCTGAAAAACGGCGTCCTCGATCCACAGGGAAAAGCGATTGAAGGAGGCCTGGCATCACTGGGCTTTGAAGGTGTTGAAAGCGTGCGTCAGGGCAAGGTTTTCGATGTCGAACTTGATGCTTCCGCCAAAAACGCAGAGAAACAACTCGCTGACATGTGCGAAAAACTTCTGGCAAATACGGTAATTGAAAATTACTCGGTGGAGATAATCTGATGTCGGTGTGGCCAAGGCTTTTTGCGGTATTAACAGCAGTGACCCTGTTATCATTCCAAGCCACAAATGCAGAAGCAAAAATGCTGATCACTGATCTGGCCGAAATCAATATTGAACCCCTACATGAACGCAAATGGCGTATTGTTGATCAACAAAAAGACAGCCTGAAAATCGATTGTTTATCTTGTGACGAGCAAATACTAGTCAACGTTCTGCTTGGTGAGCGTAACACGTTTGGGCCACTTGGTATTTCAAAAGCCCGGAAAGCCAAAAGCAACTGCGAGGCTGCTCCAGAAGGTTCATTACAATGCGACACAATCGAAGGTATTGAGATGGGTAAAATCTCAGGTTTGATCTCCACGGTCAAAATCTCGGAGGGTTTTTTCGTGGGTTCGTACATTCTGGGAGATGACAGCACGCTGATACAGATACGTACGAAAGCACCTACAAAAGAAAGCGCAACAGGTTTCACACGGCAAATTTATCAAGCAATTAAAGCTAAAATCATAGTCCAATGAAGTCATCCGTAATCCTCTTTCCCGGCTCCAATCGCGATCGTGACATGATCGCCGCGCTGACAAAAATCAGCGGCACAGCGCCCAATCTGGTCTGGCATACAGATACACAAATCCCTGCCAGTGATCTTATTGTTGTACCCGGCGGGTTTTCCTATGGAGATTATCTGCGGTCAGGTGCCATCGCCGCACGCTCGCCGGTAATGGAAGAAATCAGGAAAGCTGCAGACAAAGGTGTAAAGGTTCTGGGCGTCTGTAACGGATTCCAGATTTTGACAGAAGCACAATTGCTGCCTGGCGCCCTCATGCGCAATTCCGGACTGCGGTTTATCTGCAAAACAGTGAAGCTCAAGGTCGAGCGGGCAGATACGGCATTCACCAGCCTGTATGAAGAAGGAGAGGTAATCCCCTGCCCTGTTGCGCATCATGACGGCAACTATTTTGCCGAAACCGATACTCTCAAAAAGATCGAAAGCAATGGCCAGGTGGTTTTCCGTTATGCAGAAGAAACGAATCCAAACGGTTCGATCAATGATATTGCAGGCATCATCAATGAAGTTGGCAATGTATTGGGCATGATGCCCCACCCGGAAAACCTGATTGAGGCCGATCACGGAGGCATATCCGGACGCCGCCTTTTTGAAAGTGCACTCAACGTGGTTTCCAGCGAGGCAGCATAATGGGTTTGGCGAAAGTCAAATGGCCACTTGCCGGGCTTCTGTTTCTTATACTTGCATCGTGCCAGAACGGCACCCCATCTGAAAATCTCTCCATAAACACGAAACAAGTACCGGTGCAGGCAATGGTTTCAATTGCCAGGGCCGCCCAAAAATGCTGGTTCAAGTCAAAAGACCCGGCGTTCCGCGATTTCCGGCTTTCCGATGAAGTGAATTCGCCAGCAGGCCGCCCGCGGTTTTTGCTTGTGAAGCGCATTGACCCCAATGGCCTGCCTCAGCTGGTTGTTCAGGCCGAACAAAAAGGCGATACGACGACGGGCAAATTCACAAACATCCAGACATTTGGACCATTGCTTCAAACAGGAAACGGCAAACGCATCACCGACGATGTGAGACGCTGGAGCAAGGGAAATGCGGAGTGCAAAGTGTGAGTATCGGGCGTATTCTGTTCTATGTAGCGCTAATTGCCGTGGTTACAGCACTATCCATCCGCTATCCGCTGCATATTCATGAACAAATGTCTGACGGCAGGGGCTTTTTAGGCTCTGTGGGCCATCTGTTTTCCTTCTTCACAATCGTAATGAATACCCTTGTAGCACTTTGCCTTCTCGCAAGGGTTCCCGCTCTTTCAGGTGGACTTTCTGTTTTCCGCAATCCTGTGGTGGTCGGCACTGCGATTGCAGGCATTCTGATTGTCATGATCGTTTACCACTTGCTGCTTTCAGCAACTCATAATCCCGAAGGCATTTCCGCTTTTACGAATATATGCCAGCACTACATTGTACCTGTTGCATTCCCTCTATGGTGGTATCTTGACGGCAGAAAGTCAGACATGACTTGGGGGATGGTACCGCTAATGGCAGTCATTCCCATATTGTACCTTGTTTGGATATTTGCCCGGGGTGAAGTTATCGCTGAATATCCATACGGGTTTCTGAATGTTGCTGAAAAGGGGATAGGCGGCGTTGCACCTGTCCTGATTGCAATAACACTGCTGTTTCTGATTTTCGGAAGCATTATCGTATTCCTTGACAAAAGATCCGCACAAAAAACATGACCATAAAAAACGACTATCCGATCACACCTGAACTTGTTGCCGAGCACGGCATAACACCGGATGAGTATGATCGCATTCTGGAACTCACGGAACGCGAGCCAACCTATACGGAGCTTGGCATATGGTCCGCGATGTGGAACGAGCACTGTTCTTACAAGTCCTCCAAGAAATGGCTTAAAACCCTGCCCACAGATGGCCCTCGCGTAATCCAGGGGCCCGGCGAAAACGCTGGTGTTGTAGACATTGGCAATGGGGAGGCAGTTGTCTTCAAGATGGAAAGCCATAACCATCCCTCTTTCATCGAACCCTATCAGGGCGCAGCAACCGGCGTTGGCGGCATTCTGAGGGACGTCTTCACCATGGGCGCAAGACCCGTGGCAGCAATGAATGCGCTCCGCTTTGGTTCACCGGACCATCCCAAAACCCGACATCTTGTTTCCGGGGTGGTCGCAGGCATCGGTGGTTACGGGAACTCGTTTGGTGTTCCCACAGTGGGCGGAGAAGTCAATTTTCACCCCCGTTACAACGGCAATATCCTCGTTAATGCATTTGCTGCAGGAATCGCCAGAACCGATTCTATTTTCTATTCAAAAGCCGAAGGCGTAGGCCTGCCGATCGTTTACCTTGGTGCAAAAACTGGACGCGACGGCGTTGGCGGCGCTACAATGGCATCAGCTGAATTCGGTGAGGACATTGAGGAAAAACGCCCTACCGTACAGGTCGGTGACCCCTTCACGGAAAAATGCCTGCTGGAGGCATGTCTCGAACTGATGCAGACCGGAGCTGTTATTTCCATTCAGGACATGGGCGCCGCTGGCCTCACCTGCTCTGCCGTGGAAATGGGCGCCAAGGGCGATTTGGGCGTCGAACTCAATCTTGATCTTGTACCGGTGCGCGAAGAACAAATGACCGCTTATGAGATGATGCTTTCCGAAAGCCAGGAACGCATGCTGATGGTTCTCAAGCCTGAAAAGGAAAAAGAGGCCGAGGCAATTTTCCACAAATGGGGTCTCGATTTCGCGATTGTCGGAAAAACCACCGATGATCTTCGCTTCCGGGTTCTGCACCAGGGCGAAGAGGTTGCCAACCTGCCAATCAAGGAACTGGGCGATGAGGCACCTGAATATGATCGTCCCTATATCGAACCAGGCACACATTCGGGTCTTGCTGCCAGCGATGTGGAAGACACCGGCGATTACAATGCTGCACTTCTGAAACTGCTTGGCTCATCTGATTTGTGCTCCCGCCGCTGGGTATGGGAACAATATGACACGCTGATCCAGTCCAACTCCCTGCAAATTCCGGGCGGCGATGCAGGGGTGATCCGTCTGGTGGACGACAATGGCGAGCCGACAGGCCGTGCCCTGGCGTTTACCAGTGATGTTACTCCACGCTATGTTGAAGCTGACCCATTTGAAGGCGGAAAACAGGCTGTTGCCGAATGTTACCGCAATCTCAGTGCAGTGGGTGCGGAACCGCTCGCTACGACGGACAATCTCAACTTCGGCAATCCTGAACGGCCCGAAATCATGGGGCAGTTCGTATTTGCCATCAAGGGTATCGGGGAAGCCGTTGGCGCGTTGGGAATGCCAATCGTGTCGGGCAATGTTTCGCTGTATAACGAGACCAATGGCCAGGCGATATTGCCAACGCCAACCATCGGTGCAGTTGGCCTGATTGAAGATGCATCAACCATGACCCGTATTGGCGGCATGCAGAATGGTGATGCCATATTCCTCATTGGTTCGGAAGCAGAGCACCTCGGCCAATCGCTGTACGCCCGGGAAATTCTGGGCATCGAAGATGGCCCTGCGCCGTCTGTTGACCTCTTGACTGAAAAGATGCGTGGTGAATTTGTCCGTGCTGCTATCCGCTCTGGCGAACTCACGGCATGTCATGATGTTTCTGACGGCGGGCTTGCAATTGCCCTTGCAGAAATGTGCATGGCAAGCGGCAAAGGCATGTCAGTTGAGTTCGATAGTGGCCATATGCATGCAGCCCTTTTTGGCGAAGACCAGTCGCGGTACGTGCTGACGATGCCGGAGAGCTACGCCAACATGTTTGCTGCCAATGCAGAGGGTTCAGGCGTTTACTTCACCCGGTTGGGGACAGTTGCAGGCAATGATTTGACCATCGGCAAATCCGTGTCACTATCTGTTGAGGAAATGACACAGGTTCACGAAGCCTGGTTCCCGTCCTATATGGAGGGAAAAGAAATGGCAGAAGCAGCCGAATAAAGGGGGGATAACGATGCCCATGGATGCCGGTGACATAGAGCGCATGATCAAGGAAGCCATTCCTGACGCGCAGGTTACGATCCGCGACCTTGCAGGCGACGGAGACCATTACGCAGCTGAAGTGGTTTCTGAAAGCTTCCGTGGCAAATCCCGTGTCCAGCAGCACCAGATGGTCTATGAGGCTCTCAAAGGCAACATGGGTGGCGTGCTGCACGCTCTCGCACTACAGACAAGCGCACCACCGGAAGAATGAAAAAAACTTCCGGCATTGAAAAAGTCCCGCGTGTCCTGAAAGACCCGTTCTGGAGCGACCGCTTCTTCTGGATCGGTGTAGGCACTGCCTGTTTCTGGATATTCTTGATCGGCTGGCTCGTGTTTGGCTAAGTGTCAATCATGTTGAAACAACTGCCAGAAGTTATTTCTCCTCAGGCATTTGAACCGGACCACCCTCTTCCACCCAGGAAGAAAAGCCATCTTTCAAATGCGCTGCCTCAAAGCCCATGTTCTGCAGCGTGGCAACCGTCAGCGCAGATCGCCATCCCGATGCACAATGAAAGACAAACTTCTTTTCTTCAGCAAAAATCTCCTTGAAATACGGACTGTCAGGATCAACCCAAAATTCGATCATGCCGCGCGGTGCATGAAAGCTTCCCGGAATGAAACCGCTGCGCTGACGCTCCCTGACATCACGGATATCCACAATAACAACATCTGGATCGTCCGCCATTTCGATAAGGTTGCCAGTTTCAATCTCTTCAATTCTGGATTTGGCTTCCTTGACCATATCCGCAGAGCTTCTCTTCAGTATTGGCATTGCAGGCTCCATATTGCTTGTTTCACACATGTAACTTCACGGGATTACATATGGTTCCGGATCGAACGTCAAAACAGGCTTGCACTTATCTTTTCATGAAATGCTTGATCCTGTAGGGAAGATAAGGCCGCAATTTACGCAACAGATCAATGGCTAACAGGAGGAGCATTCAATGTCTGAACAACCACTCGCACTCGTAACCGGAGGAGCACAGGGCATCGGATACGCCTGCGCAGAAGCACTTCAGGAAGATGGCGCACGCATAATCTTGTGTGACATCAACGAGGATGGGGTCAAGGAGGCTGCGGAAAAGCTTGGCAACGGAACCATTGGCCTTGGTTGTGACATGGGAAATGCGGATCAGATAGCCAAGCTGTTTGACCAGATCGAGGCTGAACAGGGTCCGGTGGAAATTCTTGTAAACAATGCAGGCATCGCTGCTCCCGGGGATTTTCTCTCCTATGATCTTGAAACGTTCGAGCGGGTTCTTAATGTCAATCTGCGTGGCGTTTTTCTCGCCACTCAACGTGCAGCAAAAACCATGGTCGACAAAAGCATTGAGGGTGCAATCGTCAACATGTCTTCAATCAATGCCGTTGTCTCTATCCCGGCGATCCCCGCATATTGCGCATCCAAAGGGGGCGTGATGCAATTGACAAAAGTCGCCGCATTGGCACTCGCACCCCACAACATTCGGGTTAATGCAGTTGGACCAGGCTCCATTGACACGGAAATGATGGCAGGTGTGAATGCCAATCCGGAAGCCATGAAAATGGTCATGTCCAGAACGCCACTGAAACGTGTCGGATCAGCACGGGAAATCGGCGATGTTGTAGCATTTTTGGCGAGCAAAAAGGCAAGCTACATTACAGGGGAAACAATTTATGTGGATGGCGGGCGCATAGGGATGAACTATACCTGCTAAAAGCCATCAGAAAAAAAGCGGGCACCATTAACATGGTACCCGCTGACACCGCACCGACAAACAGGGAGCTCGCCTCCGCGCGGTGATATCGTGACGCCGAACTCCGGCTGTATACGAAATCTCGACGAAGTGTCTTAATCTGTAGACAAAAACAGTGTCAATAGTTTTAAACATTTTAAGGAAAGTCAAGACACAGATTCTTCCAGCCAAACCCTGAATTGGAAGAAGCATTTCAGGAATCTGAGAAAATCAGTCCGGATTCTGTATCATAAGAAAGTTTTTTGGGCGATTTTTATTATATCAGACACCAAAAATGGCAAAACACCTGCGAATTATGCGGATGTTAGAAAAACACTCACAGGC
>JBCCYR010000109.1:0-7672 GCA_039189355.1 Pseudomonadota bacterium | reverse complement strand
GTGCATGGCAGGCCATTCGGCCTTGTTGTTCTGGCTTGCCAGAAGCGTTTCATCCAGTTCCAGCAGACGTATCAGTTCGGCGAAAAATTGTGGCTCGATTGCCCCTACGGAGATGAATTTGTCGTCCGCTGTTTTGTAACAACGATAATAGGGAGCGCCGCCATCGATGAAATTGTCCTCGCGGTTTCGGGTCCACGTCCCTTGAGCAAACATGGATTGAACAAGTCCCATCATGGCGGGAACCCCTTCGCACATGGCTGCATCCACAACCTGCCCCTTGCCAGAGATGTTCCGTTCGACAATCGCTGAAAGCACGCCCATGAGCAGGAACATTGATCCACCGCCATAATCCGCGGCAATATTGAGGGGCGGGACCGGTGGTTCACCATCCTTTCCCATCGCATGGAGATATCCGGTTATCGCAAGATAATTGATGTCATGGCCCGCAGAATGAGAAAGAGGCCCGTCCTGCCCCCATCCGGTCATGCGTCCATAGACAAGACGCGGGTTTGCAGAAAGGCAAGTGTCTTGCCCCAATCCCAAACGTTCCATAACGCCGGGCCGGAACCCTTCAATGATAATATCAGAGCCTGAAATCAGCTTGAGTGCAGTTTCAACCCCTTCCGGATCTTTAAGGTTGAGGGCAATCGATTTCTTGCCGCGGCGGTTTACATCCTGCGAGATGTCCTGACCTGATTTTCGGTCAATGACGATGACTTCCGCACCAAGATCAGCCATCAGCTGACCAGCAAGCGGGCAGGGTCCAAGACCGACCATTTCGATGATCTTGAGGGAAGAGAGCGGACCGGGCATGTTATCTCTGAAGCAGTAGCCTGATGCCGAGTGCACCCAGCACCACGGCAGCAAACCGGTCAAACCATTGTTTCAACGATAGATAGAATTCACTTACAGCCTTTGTGGTCATCACGAAAGCCAGAACGGTATAAGCAGTTACTTCCAAGACAAAGAGATTTGTTACAATCAATGCTTTTTCAACAATCATCAGATCGGGTGGAAAGATTACAACCAGAACAGCTGCTGCAAACAACACAGATTTTGGATTTGATAGATTGAGAATAATGCCATCCAGTAATGGCCGGGACTTGGCTTTAGCGGTCACGTTTAGTGGTTTGGTCGCATTTTTCCAACTGTTCCACGCAATGTAAAAAAGGTAAGCCGCACCTAAAACCTTTACAGCAATGTATGCCCATGGGAACCACTCGAACACCACATGAAGCCCCAGCAAGGCCGCAAGTACCCACATGCTTGCTACGAAACCAAGGCCGATACCGATCATGATTCCAGCTTTTTTGCCTTTTGCCAATGATGTGTGCATCGCCACTAACATTGCAGGACCTGGACTAAGCCAAGCAGCAATCGAGGCAAGATTAAATGCGATTAACAATTCCCACGACATGGACTTCTCCCGAAAACATTTGCGCAGTTTTGCACATATGACTGTCGTCAGAAAAGCTTATTTTCATCTCCTGAATTGCCCAAATCCGTCATGAGGAGCGTCGCAATTTTTGTTTTGTGCGGGATGGTGCGGATGGTATTTCTGTACCATCAAGCGGAAAGAGAGCATGAACGAACAGTCTGAAATCGGCAGGACAAGACGTGGTGGACGCGGAGCGCGGCGCGAATTGCGCTCGGGGCATGAAACCGCAATGCTGCCTGCGTTAAAGCGGAAACTTCCACTCACCGAGCCGATGGATCAGGAGCAAGTCGAGAAGATCGACAAGGCTTCACTCGACATTCTTGAAGAAGTCGGCGTCATCTTCCGTGACCCGATTGCCATAGAAGACTGGAAAAAGGCAGGTGCGGATGTCCGAGAGGATGACCGGGTTCATTTTGACCGTGGCATGATCCGCGAGCTCATTTCCTCCATTCCGGAAAGTTTCACCTATCACGCCCGCAATCCGGCGAACAATCTGCCGTTCGGAAATGATCACTCGATTTTCATTCCGATGACCGGCGCACCTTATCTGCGCGACCTTGAAGATGTGCGCCGCAATCCGACGCTGGAAGATCTCGCGAATTTCCACAAGCTCAGCCACATGCTGCCCGCGATCCACTCCTCTGCGCATCATATCGTGGAACCGTATGACCATCCGATCAGCCAGCGTCACTTGCGCATTACCTATTCGTCGATGAAGCATTCCGACAAGACTTTCATGGGCATGACGACTTCACCGAAGAATGCGGAAGACGTGATGGACATGTGCGATATCCTGTTTGGAGAAGGATTTATTGACACGCATCCGGTTGTGACAGGCAACTGTAACGGCAACTCGCCGCTGGTTTGGGATGAAGTGATGCTTGGGGCGATGCGTGCCTTCTGCAAGCGCAACCAGCCTGTTTTGTGCTCGCCTTTCGTGCTTGGCGGTGCGAACACGCCTGCTTCAACTGCTGCGTCTGTTGCCCAATTGAACGCTGAAGCGCTTTCCGCCCTTGCTTATACGCAGGTTATCAACAAGGGCTGCCCGGCAATTTACGGCCATTACCTTTCAACCGTTTCCATGAAGTCCGGCGCGCCGATGGCCGGAACGCCTGAAATTTCCCTGATGAATTTCATGATCGGCCAGATGGCGCGGTCTTATGGTGTCCCGTGGCGGACTTCCAACACACTTGGCGGTGCGAAAACCTTTGACGCACAGGCCGGGTATGAAAGTGCTTCAACGCTGATGTCCGTGGTTATGGCAGGCGCCAATTACATCTGGCATTCGGCAGGCTGGAACGAGGCCGGCATGCATTGCTCCATGGCCAAGTTTGTTGTTGACGCGGAGCAATGCGCCATGGCCTACCGGATGGCCGAAGGTGTCAAGTGGGATGACTTCGACGATGCACTTGCAGCCGTGCGCGACATTGGACCCGGCGGACATTATCTCGGTCACCCCCATACACAGGAAAAATTCCAGACCGCGTTCTTCATGCCGGAACTGTTCGACAACAACTCAATCGAACAATGGGCTGCGGAAGGGTCTGTTGAAATCAACGAACGCGCACTTAAGCACACGAAGTCTCTGCTTGATTCTTATGTCGAACCCAAGCTGGATGAAGGCAAGGATGAAGCGTTACGGGATTATATCGCCAGACGGGAACGCGAAATTCCTGCCATGGATGCATTGAACCAAGAACATTAGCAGCTCCCCCGATCATCGACCGTTTAAAGCCTTTTTGCGGGCAAGTTCGGATCAGGGAAAGTGGGTGGTTCATAAAGTCTTGTTGGTCACTTGTACCATTTTCCCGGATTGGCAAAGGGGTTTACATAGAGATCGCCGTGGCTTTCCACGCCGACTTCAAATACGCAATCGGTTTTGGGACGGGCGACGCATAAAAGTACGTATCCGGCCTTGCTCTGGCGCTTGTTCAATGCCGTGCCGTTTGGCTGGCTTACCTTGCCCTTGAGCATGCGGGCTGCGCAGGTGATGCATCCTCCATAACGGCAGGCAATGGGAAGAACATGGCCTTCCCGTTCTACGACATCGATAATCGCTTCGTCCTCGCCGACTTCAAACGTCAGATTATTCCGGTTGGCGAGAACGACCTTGTGTTTTTTCAGGGCACTATATCCAGATATCCGAAGAGCAATCGCCGCCCGGATAACGGGTTTCGTGTGCCCGTGCCGGTCCGTTTGGCTCCTTGCCAAAATCAACCAGGAAATCATTACGGATTGTCATGCCACCGTTTTCCGTGTCGCAATCAACGATCAGCATGACACCACCTGCTTCCTTCATGTCCGGATAGAACTGGTTGTCCCAGGTGGAAAACAGCGAAGTGGTGACGTATAGCCGTTTGCCATCAAGCGAAAGCTGGATCATTTGCGGCGCGCCATGAACTGCGCGACCGTTGATTTCCGGTGCCTTGCCCAACATGCCGCCGATCCATACCTGTCCGGTCAGGACCGGATTGGACGGGTCCGAAATGTCGTACTGGCGAAGATCGCCATGCAACCAGTTCGAGAAATAGAGATACTTGTCATCCATCGAAACAAGGATATCGGTGATCAACCCCGGCATCGGAACCGGGAAGTCCTTCACGTCGATTGATTCCACATCAATCACTTTCTCGATCTTCATTTCCCCGTCGTCCAGCTTGTACCAGTGGAAGACGTTTGAGGAGAGCGTAGCCCCGACAAAGCCATGGGTGGAATCGGGATCATGGTGGAAGCGTACTTCCAGCGGGATCATGCCTTCTTCACCAAGGTCGACCGATTTCTCGATTCTTTTGTTTTCAAAATCCCAGAAATGGATATGCCTTCCGTAATTTCCCTTGCCGACATCTTCCAGATCAAAGCCGGGAAGGAATGTGTTCGGCGCGCCCCATTCGGTTGAGACCATCATGTTGTGGCGTGGCTGATACCAGAAATCATAGTTGAAATTCATTCCGGTAATGTCGTTTTCCCAACGCCCAACGATTTCAAAATCCTTGTTGAGATGCAGGAATCCGCCGGGGGCATTTCCGTTCGCATCACCCAGCATCGAAACAATGATATCTGAACCGAGGCAATGAACTGTGTGCGGTGCGGAGAGATTGGTTTTCTCCTTGATTTCGTCTCCGCTGATGGTCTTGTGCAAGGTGGGTTTGCGAGGATCGGTTGCTGTATCAACAATGTAAAAATTTGAAGTGCGTACTCCGGGAATGATCAGATATTGACGCGACATGCTTGCATCGTGGTTGCAGGATGAACAGGCGTTCCAACCCATGTGGTGGAGTTCATCGCCGATGGTCGGCATTTCTGTGCGGTGAATGACTTCACCATAGGTGGGACTGTCTTCATCCACATCGATTGTAGCCAGATAGTCCGGTTTTTCGATTCCGGTGCCAGTGTAAATGCAGATCGTGTAAACAACTTTTTCTCTGGGCGCCTTGATTGCTTCCTGTGGTGAAGCATAACCCGGACCTGCGCAGCAGGTAGCGTCTGTTGCAGTCATAACTTTCCTCCCAAGTTGCGGTGCAGGGTGTGCACCGCCTCCAAGAGCAAGTTAATGCTATTTTTTATGTCTGGTAAAGAAAATTTGATTATTTAGATGGCAAATGGTGGCAAACTATTGCTCTAGGGTAACTAGCGCACATGATCGTTTTGTGGGTCATACAGGGCCCTTTCAATGATTTTTGCATTGATTTCACCCCCTTGTACGAGCGCTGTCAGATTGTCTTGTACATCTGAATCGACGAATGCATAAGCCAAGTTCTTTCCCACCCGGTAACCCCATCCTGCAGAGGTAACGGTGCCGACCACGTCTCCGTCTTTCAGGATGCTGTCGCCGGAATGGGCCGGTGTGGTTTTGCTGTCGAGTTCCAGTGTTACCAGTTTGCGGCGCAAGCCCTGATTATGCATTTTCTCCAGTGCAGGCTTTCCGATGAAGTCCTTGTCCATTTTGACAAAACGGTCGAGCCCCGTTTCAAACGGATTGTATTCGGTAATAATGTCAGCCTTCCAGTGGAGGTAACCTTTTTCAAGGCGCATGCTTTCGACCGCCCGCAGGCCGAAGTACCCGATGCCGAATTCGTCACCTGCTGCCATGAGCAAGTCATGTACCAACAAAAGCTGTGCATTCGGTACGTGGATTTCATAAGCCAGTTCGCCGGAGAAGCTGACGGACATGGCCACCACTGGAACTTGACCGATCATGACCTTTTGGACGGACAGCCACGGGAAAGCTTCTGTCGAAACATTGCTACGGAGCACTGCCCTGGCGAGCACATCGCGTGCTTTCGGCCCAGCCAGAACCAGTATTGTGTACTCATTCGTCAGGCTACGGATGGAAATGGAGCCGTCGTCAGGCAGGTGTTCTGCGAGCCAGTCCATGTCGTGGTACTCGGATGCTGCTGCAGAACCGTACCAGACGCGATCTTCTTCAAGGTTTGCAATGGTGGCTTCCCCCTTGACCATGCCATGCTCGTTGAGGAAATAGGTGAGCCCAACCTTGCCCTGCTTTTTCGGTACGCGCGAACACATGATGCCATCAAGCCAGTTGTGGACGCCGTTGCCGGTGATTTCATAGCGGTTGAACCCGTTGACTTCACAAAGACCAACGGCGTTTTGCACCAGTTCAACTTCCTTGCCGACTTGATCAAATGTGTTGTTGAAATGGAAAGAATGCTCTTCCCCAAAATCTGCTGCCGGCTTGACGTAGTCCATACGTTCCCAGCCATTGACCGGAGCAAACTCCGCCCCGGCTGATTTCAGGGTTGAATAAAGCGGTGTGACTTTCGCCAAGCGTCCCGCCGGGCGGTGCTCATGTGGCATGTGGAACCGGAACTCGTTCTGGTAATCTTCGATTGCCTTGAGCGCTGTGTATTCTTCTGTTGCATAAGCGGTAAAACGGCGCGGATCGAGGCACCAGGTATCGTAACAGGCTTCGCCATGCGCAATGATTTGCGCAAGGAGCCAGCCATGTCCGCCACCTTCGCCAAGGCCTGCGCGCAGGCCTGTGATGCAATAGGCGTTGCGTTTGCCCGGTATTTTGCCAACCAGCGGAAGCCCGTCTGGCGTGTAGGTAATCGGACCGTTGATGATTGAGTGAATGCCCGCTGTCTCCAGACATGGCAGGCGGTGGAAGGCGCCTTCCATGACATCCGTTACGCGGTCGAGATCGTCCGGGCAAAGCGCATTGGTAAAGTTCGGATCAATGCCGTCAAGGCCCCAGGTCTTGCAGTCCTGTTCGTAGAAGCCGATCAACAGCCCCTTTTTTTCCGCGCGCTGATAAAAGTCTGCCCCCGGGCACCGGATAAGCGGGGCGCGGAAGTCATCACCGCGTGCTTCGATTTCCGGGAGATTGTCCGTCAGCATGTATTGGTGTTCCATGGAAGCAACCGCCAGTTCCACACCCATCATCGCGCCGATTTCGTTGCAGCGGTAACCGCCTGCATTGACGATTTTCTCACAGTGGATGTCGCCCTTTTCCGTGTGAACGATCCAGGTATGGTCCTGCTTCTGGGTCAGCCCGGTTACAGGATTGTGGCGGTAAACTTCTGCGCCCGCCTTGCGCGCTCTCCTTGCAAGTGCCTGGCAAAGTTGTGCCGGGTCGATGTCACCATCAAGCGGGTCCCACAATGCGCCCAGCAATCCGTCGGTTGAGATCAGCGGGTGACGCTTCTTGCATTCATCCGGGTCGATAACCTCGAAGTCAACGTCCATGCCCTTGGCCATGGATGCGAAGTGATCATACCCGTCCAGATGCCATTGTTCTGTGGCCAGTCTCAACCCGCCGGTCGCATGGTGATAATTGATCGGATAATCGGGATCGTCAGCCAGTTCCTTGTAGAGATTGATCGAGTGCGTCTTGAGACCGATCATGGTCTGGTTGCCGCCGAAATTCGTTACCTGGGCTGCTGAATGCCAGGTTGTACCGGACGTCAGTTCATCGCGCTCTACCAGTACACAATCCGTGATGCCTTCCTGCGTCAGATGATAAAGCGTTGAGCATCCCCCGATGCCGCCGCCGATAACGACTACTTGCGTCTGTGTTTTCATGACCTGTCTCCAATATCGGATGAAAGATTGCCCAGGGCCGTGGAGCGGTCAAGCGTAACGGATGAATGCAGGAAATTCGAATTTAAGTTTCAGAATTATGTAGTTTCGTCGAGTGTGTGGAACCCCGATATCGCATTGATAAAAGGGAAGTTGTTTTTGAGCGGCGTGACGAAACTTTCATTCATTGACTGT
>JBCCYR010000108.1:0-7687 GCA_039189355.1 Pseudomonadota bacterium | reverse complement strand
GATCCAAGCGCGAACCGAAGGAAATGTTTACCACAAATACCATCGGCCGGTTTTGGGCAGGTTTGTGCGTGGATCGTCGGATCAAGTCCGACGATGACGAGAAAGGGGGAGCAAGGGAAAAGGGTTCCCTCCGTGGCAGCACAAAACTGAGGCGACTAGCCGAAGTGCAGTGCGCGAACGGACGGCAAGGCGGATGCCTTGGCGGAAAGGAAACAAGCAGAAAAGAAAACCTTAACAAAACACCTGGAGTTTTAATCATCCGGTTTATGCCATGTCAGCCAATGTATGAGATCATGGATAAAACTTTAGCGAGGTAACAGTAATGCAGGAACGCAGAAAAGCAGAACTCGAACGCCGCGCGCAAGATCGTCGCAAGAACTCCAACGATATGCGCCATGAAACTGAAACCGGTGTTGTAGCCGAACGCCGCTCAGGTGATGACCGCCGCAACGGGCTGGATCGCCGCTCGGCATAGATAATATGCAAATAATAGGGTTTGCATGATCTCAAGCCCTGTTCATGCCGCGTAATATTCCTACATTAAGCCGGCATGAAGAAAACAGAACACATTGCAGACCTGTCCGACTGGCTGATTACGGAAGCGCGCTTCATCAACAATGGCGTGGAAATGGTCGATGAACTGGGCAAGCGTCTCGTTGCTGCAGGCGTGCCCGTATGGCGGATGCGCGTGGCACAGCGATTTGCAAATCCCCTGCTTGCAGCCTGGGGAGTTATCTGGCGCCCCAACGAGCCTTCGGAAGAATATGTGGTTGCAACCAAGACCCTGTCGACAGACACATGGATCGGAAGCCCTTTTCAATATGTGACCGTAAACCGGCGCTCCATGCGGCAACGGCTCACAGGGCTGACGACCGGAATAGAGCATCACATTTATTATGAGCTTGCCGAACAGGGCGGAACCGATTTCTTCGCCATGCCACTTGAGTACGGAGATGGCACAACACAGGGCATGAGCGTCGTAACGGATGCTCCGGACGGGTTTACCGATGACCAGATCGAGATCATGGAAGCAATCCGCCATCCTCTTGCTTTGGTAATGGAGCCGATTGCCGCGCGGCGTTCTCTTTCGAGCCTGTTGAGAACATATCTCGGAAAAGGCCCCTCCACTGCCGTTGCAAACGGAGCCATTCATCAGGGAGATGTCACCCGCCTGCAGGCTGTTGTCATGATGACAGACATGCGCGATTTCACAAAAAAATCCACGGCCTGGTCGGAAGAAGAGTTACTGAAGGTATTGAGCCGCTATTTCGAGATAGTCGTAAATTCGGTTCATGATTACCGGGGCGAAGTTCTGAAATTCATCGGGGATGGCGTATTGATCGTGTTCCCGATCACCAATGGCATCACGGCAGCAGAACAGGCTGGCAATGCAATGACATCTGCCTTGCAGGCGAGGAACAAACTTGCGGTCTGGAATGAAGAACGCCAGAACCGGGGCCTTGAGAAAATCGATTTTGGAACCGGCTTACATATAGGTGAAGTCACATATGGAAATGTTGGCAGTTCCGACAGGTTGGACTTTACGGTGATTGGAGATGCGGTAAACCTGACAAGCCGGATAGAAGGCATGACCAAGGAAACAGGCTATCCCCTGCTTTGCAGCAGTGAAGTGGCGTCACTGGCCAAGAACCAGACCCGCAGCATCGGCGAACACTCAATCCGGGGCATTCCGGGAGAAGTGGAACTGTACACGTGGGACGAAACGGATGCAGACTGAAATGTAATAATGGCAACCTTGCCAAACGGGGCTGGCCAGACGACACTTGGCTCAAAGGAGTGATACAATGCGCAACATCCTTTTGGCACTTGTTCTGGTCACAATCCCTTATCTGTTGCCGGCACAAGCACGAGCCCAGGAAAACCAGCGTCCGATTTCAACCTGTCAGGCAGTGGCACAAAACAGTGTGCCGGTTATCAAGGCAAGTGCATCGGTACAATACGCCCAGGCACTTGAACCCTCAGAAATACGCATAACCTATGTTGGCCATTCCACCTTCCGCATTGAAGATGCAAACGGACTGGTCATTGCCACTGATTATGCAGGGTTCGCAGGGCTCGGTGTTGTGCCTGACGTTGTCACCATGAATCACGCCCATCATACGCATTTCACGATTTCGCCGGATCCGCGCATCAGGCATGTGTTGCGTGGATGGGGAAAGCCCGGCTCACCGGCAAAACATTACCTGCAGGTTGGAGACGCCCTGATCCGGAACGTGACGACAGACATTGACAATGCATTTGCGGGATATGAACCAAACGGTAATTCCATTTTCATTTTCGAGATGGGCGGACTGTGCATCGGCCACCTCGGACACCTGCATCACCTGCCAAACGACAGCCAGTATGCCCAGATCGGACGTCTCGACATCCTGATGATTCCGGTAGACGGAGGTGTCACACTCAACGCGCAGGACATGACGAAAGTCGTGCGGCGTCTTAACGCCAGTGTTGTGCTAACCATGCATGCGTTTGGCGAATTCAGCCTGCAGCAGTTTCTTGCGAACATGGGTGAAGGATTTCCGATTGAGCGCACTGGAGCAAGCAGCGCCACTTATTCGCTGAACACATTGCCGACCATGCCGACCGTTGTTGTCCTGAAGCCGGAAAGTCCTCTTGTTGTGGAATAAGTTTCGGACATCTCCAAGAAAAAAGGAAAGGCACCGACTTCAGCCGATGCCTCCCTGTCTAAGCGTTTATCCCGTTTCTGCCTGGCTTCGCTCGCCTTTCAGCTGCGCTGCCTGCCTGAACCGGCATTTACGCCTATGTCGATTTCGGTTGCCTTGCGGCCTCCTCCATCCGATCCCGGCTGGCTCTCTCTGCTTTACCTTCAATCCCTTGCGGTCATCTTTTCTGCCCGAAGGCGTCATTTCCGAACCATAAAGGCTTCAGTCCACTGAGCACCATTTCCGTTCACGCCGTAGTTGCGGTTTCCCTGCCGTTCCACGGTTTATCAGGGTGCCTTCCGCTTCCGAAGATTGCTTCCGGCACTCCCCACCAGACATCGAATCATTCCTTGGGAATTATCCTTCGTCGATGAGACCGATCAGTTATCTGCGCTTCACTTTCGCGTCCCGCTTTCCCTGTTCGATGAGAAAAGTGTGCCTCAAGTTTTCCATTCTGTCGAATCGGCTGGACAGCATCATGTGGAAAACCTCAATTACGTGAGAAATTTCAGAAATTTATACGGTGGAAAAAGAAATGGGCCGCAGAAGCGGCCCCAGTTACAAGAGAATGTCGTTAGACATTTTCTCACTTGCAGGAAGTGTGCCAACCCGTCCTGTATCATTGTGGCGCAGGACGGGCTGAATTCTTGGCTGCTTTATTCAGCAGCAAACTGGTTCATGGTGTTGTCTTCACCGGCAGCTTTCAGCGCAGCTTCACCGGCGAAGTATTCCTTGTGGTCGTCGCCCATGTCGGAACCGGCCATGTTCTGGTGCTTGACGCAAGCAATGCCTTGACGGATTTCCTTGCGCTGAACGCCTGCAACATAACCAAGCATGCCCTGCTCACCGAAGTACTCTTTCGCAAGGTTGTCGGTGGAAAGTGCTGCTGTGTGGTAAGTCGGGAGCGTAATCAGGTGATGGAAAATACCGCATTCACGCGAACCATCGGCCTGGAAGGTACGGATACGCTCATCAGCCTCTGCGGCAAGATCAGTGTCATCGTAATCAACGCTCATTAGTTTCGCACGATCATAGGCGGAAACATCCTTGCCCGCTTCAGCCCATGCGTCATAAACCTGCTGGCGGAAGTTCAGCGTCCAGTTGAAAGACGGTGAGTTGTTGTAAACAAGCTTCGCATTCGGATGCACCTTGCGGATTTCGTCCACCATTGCACCAATCTGGCCGACATGCGGCTTTTCGGTTTCAATCCAGAGAAGATCAGCACCATTGTCGAGCGATGTTACACAATCAAGCACAACGCGAGCCTCTCCTGTACCGGCGCGGAACTGGTAAAGGTTGGAAGGAAGACGCTTCGGACGCATCATCTTGCCATTCTGGTTGATGATCACATCACCGTTCTGAACGGTTTCCGGTGTTACTTCTTCGCAATCAAGGAAGGAGTTGTACTTGTCACCGATATCGCCTGGAATATTGGAAACCGCAATCTGCTTTGTCAGGCCTGCACCAAGTGAATCCGTGCGGGTAACGATGACACCGTCATCCACGCCAAGCTCAAGGAAAGCATAGCGACAAGCACGGATTTTTGCGATGAAATCTTCGTGCGGAACAGTAACCTTGCCGTCCTGGTGGCCACACTGCTTTTCATCAGAAACCTGGTTCTCGATCTGCAGCGCACAAGCGCCCGCTTCAATCATCTTCTTGGCGAGGAGGTAAGTCGCTTCCTCATTACCGAAACCGGCGTCAATGTCTGCGATCACAGGCACAACATGGGTTTCGTGATTGTCGATCTGGCTCTGGAGAGCCTGCGCCTTTACCTCATCACCGGCTTTGCGGGCAGCGTCCAGCTCACGAAACAGACCACCAAGCTCACGGGCGTCAGCCTGACGCAAGAAGGTGTAGAGCTCTTCAATGAGCGCAGGAACAGATGTCTTCTCGTGCATGGACTGGTCGGGCAGCGGACCAAACTCGGAGCGCAATGCAGCAACCATCCAGCCTGAAAGATACAGGTAACGGCCCTTGGTTGTCTCAAAATGCTTTTTGATGGAGATCAGTTTCTGCTGACCGATAAAACCGTGCCAGCAACCCAGTGACTGGGTGTATTGTGAGGAGTCTGCGTCATATGCGGCCATGTCGCGGCGCATAATGCCTGCTGTGTATTTCGCAATATCAAGTCCGGTCTTGAACTTGTTCTGAACCCGCATGCGGGCCACATATTCAGGGTTGATGCCGTTCCATCCGCTTCCGTTTGAAGAAACAAGACCGGCTGCTGTTTCGATTTCCTGCGCGTAAGACATGAGTACTCTCCTTCGAGTTTGTCTGTCTGTAAAATTTTGTAAGGGTTTGTGAAACCGGCTTGCGCCAGCATCGTTATCGAGGGTTTCAAACTCCAATTCACCCTCTTTGAGCATTGACATACATCAATAAGAGGCAAAAAAGCACCGAATTCACGGTTTTTCGGCCACCTTTCGTGTAAAACAGTTACAAGAAGTCAGTTCAGCATGAGTCAATTTGTAAATTTTGTAAAAATCACATTACCCCGCAACAGGGCATAATTTACCTGTCCAGTGATAGGCATGCCCATCCGGATTGCGGAACTAGAGGCTGAGGTGGCGAGGTTAAGCCATAACCCGTAAGGCTTTGCCGCTCTCGATAATTTGTATTCTGTTGCGTTACGCGATACGGGTGTGGTATGATGGTGTATGAAAATAAGGAACATTCGCCATAAAGCCTTGCGTGGTCTTGTTGAGAAAAATTCAGCCAAGGGTTTGCAGGCGGATTATGTAGCCAAGATTACCGATATCATGGTCTTCCTGATTGAGATTGAAGACATCAGTGAGGTCTTCGATCTACAGAAATACAAACCGCATCTGCTTACCGGAGACAGGGAAGGAACATACAGTCTTCATGTCAGTGCTAATTGGCGCATTACCTTCAAGCATGATCAGCACGAGAATGAACTCTATGATGTCGATTATGAAGATTATCACTGAGTTTGAATGAAAGGAGTTGAGACTATGGCGATTAAGATTGGCATGAAGCCACCCCATCCTGGCGGATTTATCAAACGCTCCATATTGCCGGATGATTTGTCTGTTACCGACGCTGCCAAGGTGCTGGGTGTGGGCCGCCCTGCGCTTTCCAATCTCTTGAATGAGAAATCATCACTTTCGCCAGAAATGGCACTTCGTGTGGAGAAAGCCTTTGGTGTGAAAATGGATACGCTGCTTCGGATGCAGGCACGGTTTGATGCAGAGCAAATGCGCGAGAAAGAGAATGATATTCTGGTTGACCGCTTCAAGCATGCAAGTTGAAGCAAATATTATCCAAACTGCCCAAACACATCCCGGATTACTGGTCTGCAGGCTGAGGTGGTGAGGTTGAAAAAATAAACCCACCTCGTTTCCGAAGCGGGTTCTTTAATTCTTGTGAAACTTTTATTTGCCTTACGCGCTTGTCGGCACGAAGACATGGCTGTTGCCATCTTTCTTGAACTTGCCGGAATTCGGGAAGCCGAAGTGATAGCCAGCGACCGTGATATCATCAGCGACCGCCTTGGCCACAATCTTCTTGCGGATGGCGGTTGCCTGATCCTTGTCGGCATCAAACGAAACCTGCCAGTCAAGATTGGCAAGGAACAGTGCCGGCAGGTTCATGAGATCGCCCAACAACATCATCTGGTCATCGCCGGATGAAAGGTGGAAAGCGGTATGTCCCGGTGTATGGCCAAACGTGTCAACCGAACGAATGCCTTTCACAACTTCCTGGTCACCCTTGTAGAGGGTTACATTCTTCCAACTCGGGAACGTTGCCTGAATGCGTTTGGCAAGACCTTTGCGCCGCTCCGGCAGCTTCTCGATCAGACCGTCCTGTGTCCAGAAATTATATTCGGTTTCACCGACCATCACTTCCGCATTCGGGTAAACCTGGGCATTCGTATCTTTCGCCATCAGGCCGAAAATGTGGTCTGCATGGAAATGGGAGACCACGACTTTGGTGATGTCAGACGGCTTTAAACCGGCAGCTTCCATGCCTTTTGAACCAAGACCTGCGGACGGCGCAAGCTGGGCGCCCGTCCCGGCATCAATCAGCACAACCTCGTCACCTGTCTTTACAACGGTGAATGCAAACTCGATCGGCACATTGGAATCGTCCACACCAGCCTTGCGCAATGCCGCTTTTGTCTCTTCAACGGTAACGTCCTTGATGAAGCCCTCAGAATGGTCGCGTTTCCAGATGCCGTCATAAATGGAGATAACCTCGATATCCGAGCCGACCTTGTAGGAGTAATAACCTTTTTTACGCACGTCAGCGGCCATCGCCGTTGGAAGAAATGCAAGTGAACCGGAGAGGCCAAGCGCGGAAACACCGGCAGCCGAGGCAATAAACTGTCTTCTGTCAATTTGTGTCATAGGGATTTCCTTGGAGTATAGGGGAAAATACATTCAACACTCTATATCTTGCGCGCCGTACCAATAAGTCAAAACCGCTCACGTGGGCGTGAGCGCTATGAACAGCGCACCCAAAAACGATAAAATTGTAGGCAAAGCTGAAACTTTAACTTAAGGCCACCATGAGATCATCGGTTAATAGAGTACTACACGCATACCGCTTCCTTCGATGTAATTGTGAATGAAGCATCAACCAGAGCGCATATTTCCCGGCAGGGAAGAAATCATGTGAGTTGAGTCATGCTGGAAACATTTTTTCAATGGGTCTCATTCGGACAACCGCCACAACAAGGAATACCGATTTTCCTGAGTATTGTCGGCTGCATCATCATCTATCTGATGTTCCGGATGAAAAAGGGACCACAGTAAAAGCGCTGAAACCGCCCTATCGCGCTACATACAGCGTCTGGCCGACACGGATTGTGTAGGGTTCTTCAAGCCCGTTCAGCCGCGCAAGTTCGGAGAGTTTCAATCCATGGCGTTGAGCAATGGCAAACAGAGTGTCCCCCTTTTTCACGGTCACGCTCACCCGGTGCGTGCCGGAAGAAACGGAAGGGGCAATGTCAGCATTCTCACGGATCAGGGAAAGAACGG
>JBCCYR010000107.1:0-7707 GCA_039189355.1 Pseudomonadota bacterium | reverse complement strand
TCAAGACAACCAATTTGCGTATTCTGGCACAGGCAGACGCAGGCGCTGCTCCGGGGCCGGAAAGTTCTATGTTGAAAGTCAAGGGGACAATCATCCGGCAGGAAATCAATGACCTGTCTCGCCGTGCCCTTGGTCCTTACGCCTTGCCGTTTTCTTCGGAAGCCATGGAAGACGGTTATAATGAGGAACCGATTGGTCCTGACTATGCAAACCCGATAGCAGCGAAATATTTCAACAACCGCAAAATGTCGATTTATGCCGGCTCGAATGAGGTTCAGCGCAGCATCATCACAAAGACCAAACTGGGGCTGTAGTTTATGAATTTCGAGTTGAATGAAGACCGGCGGTTATTGTCGGAAACCCTGTCCCGGTTTCTCGCGGACAATTACGATATCGACAAGCGGCATGGCTTTGCGATGTCGGACGAGAGATTTTCCCGTGAAATGTGGGGCCGCTTTGCCGAGCTTGGCATGATTGGAGCCCTGTTTGAGGAAAGTGCCGGTGGCTTTGGCGGTGAAGGAGCGGACCTGATGGTCGTCTTCGAAGCGCTGGGGCGCCATCTTGTTGTCGAGCCATTCCTGCCGACACTGTTGGCTGGTTCGGTCTTGGCCAAAACGGGCAATCATGGCGATCTCCTGGAAAGCGTAATCGGCGGAGAAGCCTTGCTGGCACTGGCCCATGGTGAACCCGACAGCCGCTATGAGCTGAGCAAGGTTTCTGCATCTGCTGAGGCAAGTGGTGAAAACTGGTCAATCTCCGGCGACAAGGCAATTGTGCTCGGTGGTGGCAGTGCCACTCATTTCGTCGTTTCTGCCCGGACATCTGGCGAACCAGATGATGAAGACGG
This sequence comes from Pseudomonadota bacterium, assembly GCA_039189355.1. GTDB lineage: Bacteria > Pseudomonadota > Alphaproteobacteria > Rhizobiales > Rhizobiaceae > JAALLB01. Next base: position 6,860 of record JBCCYR010000107.1, on the reverse strand, counting down.
TATCTCTCTTTTCGTTGTTGAAAAAGGCGAGGGTGTATCGCTTCGTGGTTTCGGAACAATTGACGGATATGGTGCTGCAGAAATCCGCTTAGAAAGTGCAACGGGTCAACTGCTTGGTGATTTGGGCGGAGGATATCCACTGCTGGAACATGGATTTTCCCGCGGCATGACTGCCTTGTGTGCAGAAACGCTGGGCGCAATGGAGGTCGCGAAAGACTTGACCGTTGAATACATGCATACGCGCAAGCAGTTTGGTGTACCGATCGGCAAATTTCAGGCATTGCAACACCGCATGGCTGATGTCTTGATTGAATTGGAGCAGATGCGGTCTGCGGTAATCAACGCTGCAGGCAATTTGAATGCCGATCGCCTGACTCGCGAACGGGAGGTTTCAGCCTGCAAGCATCTTTGTGGAACCATCGGTCGCCAAGTGGCGGAGGAAGCCATTCAGATTCACGGCGGCATGGGCATGACCTGGGAATATCCGGTAGGGCATTTCGCCAAACGCATCATCATGGCAGACCATCTTCTGGGCGACACGGATCATCATATCGAACGTTACATCGCCCTTGGGCAAACAGCATCAGGAAATCACAATGAGCACAATTGAATCACGCCTCGCAGACATGGGCATTACAATCCCGGAACCGCCAAAGCCGGTTGCGAGCTATGTCGGGTTCGTCAAGCACGGTGACATGGTATTCGTTTCCGGCCAGACGCCCATGGTGAACGGAAAGGTAACCCATCCCGGAATTTTGGGTCGGGATGTTTCCATGGAAGATGCAGTCGCTGAAGCGCAAATCTGTGCTATCAACATTCTCGCGCAGATGAAAGCAGCGTGTGATGGCGACCTTGAGCGCATCGTGAAATGCATCCGCTTGGGCGGGTTTGTCGCTTCGACGCACGATTTTACGGATCATCCCAAGGTTGTGAATGGTGCTTCTGATTTCATGGGAAAGGTGCTTGGCGAGAGAGGTGAACACTCGCGGGCAGCGGTTGGGGTGGCAGCATTGCCACTCAATTCATGTGTGGAAGTTGATGCAATCTTTGCGATAAGCTGATCCTGATGTCTGTTCCCCGTTTTCCGGCTGAACCGATAAACGGACCGGCCGCATGGATTGGCAGGGAGATGGCTGCCGGTCCGGAACAATGGCTGGTTGAATTGTCCGGTGAACAGATCAGTGACCTTGAAAATGCAGCCCGGCATTATTTGAGTCTCGGGCGGGATATAGGTGAAATTACAAAGGCAGATTTCCCGCTTGCACATTTCAGCGAGCACCTTGAGCAACTGGGCGGGAAACTCATCCACGGGATTGGTGTTGAAGTTCTTCGCGGCTTGCCGATCGGGAAATATTCTCAGGAATTTGCTGCAGCAATCTTTTGCGGAATAGGGGCACACCTTGGAAGTGCAAGATCTCAGAATGCAAAGGGTCATATTCTCGGTCACGTGCGCGATGTCGGGGCGGATGCAAACGATCCCAATACCCGCATTTACCAGACGTCCGAACGGCAGACCTTTCATACGGATTCTGCAGACGTGGTCGGCCTGTTGTGTATCCGCGAAGCGATGGAAGGTGGCAAATCGCTGCTCGTGAGTGCGGTTTCGATTTTCAACCGAATGCTGGAAACCCGGCCTGATCTTGTGAAACTTCTGTTTGATCCGATTGCCACGGACAGGCGTGGTGAAGTTCCTGAAGGCATGAAACCGTATATGGAAATCCCACCGCTTAACTGGCATGAGGGGTTTCTTACGGTTTTTTACCAGCGGCAATATATCGACAGCGCACAGCGGTTTGAGGGCGCGAAGCGTTTGACAAACAAACATGTCGAAGCACTCGACATGTTCGACCGGCTTGCGGATGATCCGGAACTCAACTTCGGCATGCAACTGCAACCGGGTGACATGCAGTTTGTTTACAACCATTCGCAACTGCATGACCGCACGGGATTTACGGACTGGCCTGATCCGGACAAGCGCCGCCACCTCTTGCGGCTATGGCTTTCGATCCCTGGAGACCGGCCTTTGCCGGAATGTTTCAGGCAAAGATACGGTTCCATCGAAATCGGGAGCCGCGGCGGGATTATAACCCGGGAAACCAAGCTACACGCACCGCTTGATTGAGCAGGATTGTTTACGGTTTGATGACAGTCTGTCGTCAGTTTGACCGCTTACCCGGCAGGCAAGTTGTGTCTATCTCCTTTGTCAGAACCCCAGAAGGAGACCAAAATGACTGACCATGCCATTAACATTCTGCGTATTGATTCAAGCGGACGCCAGGATGGCTCTGAGACAAGACAGCTGACAGACGAGTTTCTCAATTCTCTGAATGAGAAGGCAAACGTAAACCAACTCGTGGTTCGCGATGTTTCTGATGGTGTCGAATTTGTTGATCAAGACTGGATTTTTGCAAACTTCACGGATGAAGAAGAACGCAGCGAAGAACAGAAAAAACGGCTTGCGAATTCGGATAAACTGGTTGCCGAACTTCAGGATGCAGACCTGATAGTGATTGGGGCTCCGGTTTACAATTTCGGAGTGCCTGCCGCATTAAAAGCCTGGATTGATCAGGTTGCCCGCGCGCGAAAAACTTTCAAATATACCGAGACCGGTCCGGTTGGTTTGCTTGAAAACAAGCGTGCAGTCATCGTCAGTGCTTCTGGCGGAACTGAAATTGGTAGCAATATTGACTTTGCAACGCCATATCTTGTGCATGTACTTGGATTTCTTGGCATTCACGATGTCGAAGTGATCAAGGCGGGCCAGTTGATGATGGATGCAGAAGCGGGCATTGCCAATGCAAAACAGGAAATCCGCGACTTCAAATTGGTCCGGGCTGCATAAGGAATGATTGAATGGGACTTTTGGTCGATGGCATATGGCATGATCAATGGTATGACACTGCCAAAAGCAAGGGACGGTTTGTCCGCTCCCAAGCCCGTTTCAGGAACTGGATTACACCGGACGGGAGTGCTGGTCCGTCCGGCGAAAGTGGTTTCAGGGCCGAAGCCGGCCGTTACCACCTTTATGTCTGTTACGCCTGCCCCTGGGCACACCGCACATTGATCTTCCGATCTCTTAAAGGGCTAGAAGACATGATCAGTGTTTCATTTGTCCACTGGTTCATGGGAGACAAGGGCTGGACCTTCGCGAAAGACGACGATGACATCGTCGGGGACGATCTTTTCGGTTCGGACTTTCTTTATGAAATTTATCTGAAAGCAGATCCGCAATATTCAGGACGCGTGACCGTTCCGGTTCTCTGGGACAAGCAAACACAAACCGTCATTTCAAACGAGTCTTCGGAAATCATCCGGATGTTCAATTCAGCGTTTGACGGGATCGGGGCGAAACCGGGCGACTACTATCCGGAAAATCAGCGCAATGAAATTGACACTATAAACGACCGCATTTTCAACACGCTGAACAATGGTGTCTACAAGTCCGGATTTGCCACAACGCAGGAAGCTTACGAAGAGGCGGTTTTTCCGCTGTTTGAGACACTGGATTTTCTGGAAGAACTTTTGTCGCAGACACGGTTTCTGACTGGAGAAAAACCAACCGAAGCTGACTGGCGGCTGTTTCCGACACTGGTGCGGTTTGATCCGGTCTACTACGGTCATTTCAAGTGTAGTGTCCGGCGGTTGATCGACTACCCCAACCTTTGGGCCTATACGCGTAATCTCTATCAGTGGCCTGGCATCGCCCGGACGATCAATTTCGAACACAACCGCAGGCACTACTACGCCAGCCATGAATCGGTTAATCCGACCCGGATCGTTCCGGTTGGTCCTGATATCGATTTCGATAAGCCGCATGGGCGGGTATAAAAAAAGCGGCCCAAGGGACCGCCTTTGAATTTCAATGTTAGCGGTAACTCATCCCGCCGCTTCCACGGCACGCTTCGCCATCACTTTGACCAGATTGGCACGATATGCAGCATCGCCATGAATGTCTGAAAGCAGTGCGCCTTCATCCACATCACAGGCCGCTGCCGCATCGCCACTCCAGTCAGAGGTAAGGGCCTCTTCCATGCCTGAGTGACGAAATACGCCATCTGACCCTGCTCCGGTCACGGCAACGCAGACTTCGTCACCATGATGAGCGACGAACACACCTGCCATGGCATAGCGTGAAGCCGGGTTGGGGAACTTCGAATAAGCGCATTTCTGCGGAGCCTCATATGAAATTGCAGTAATGATCTCATCCTCTTCCAGCGCAGTTTCGAACATCCCGACAAAGAACTCGCCCGCAGGGATTGTGCGCTTGGTGGTCATGATGTCCGCTTTCAAGGCCATCATGGCAGCAGGATAGTCGGCGGCAGGATCGTTGTTCGCGATTGAACCGCCGATCGTCCCCATGTTGCGCACATGCGGATCACCGATATGCCCGGCGAGGCTCGCAATGCCGCTGCAGGTAGATCCGAGTTCTTTCGAAGATGCAACTTCAGCGTGGGTTGTCGCGGCACCGATGGTGACCTTGTTGCCATCAATCGCGATCCCTTTCATCGCCTCAATGTGGCGAAGATCAATGAGATCAGATGGTGCGGCAAGACGCTGTTTCATGGTCGGGATTAGGGTCTGCCCACCTGCTACATACTTTCCGTCGTCTGCAGCACCCATTTTGCCCACGGCATCGTCTGTGCTGGAGGCTCTGTGATATTGTGTTTCGTACATTGTGTCTCCTCCTTACTCTGCTGCTTCTTTCATGGAACTTGCCTGAATGGCAGCCCAGACTTTTGCCGGTGTTGCCGGCATGGACAGATCGTTGTTGCCGATTGCATCGGTAATCGCGTTGATCACTGCAGGCGGTGATCCGATTGCGCCAGCCTCGCCACAACCTTTGATGCCCAGAGGGTTATTCGGGCAGATGGTTGATTCATGGCTGACCTTGTAGCTTGGCAGGTCATCCGCGCGCGGCATGGCGTAATCCATGTATGACCCGGTCAGCAATTGACCGCTGTCGTCATAGATCGCCTGCTCGAGCAATGCCTGACCGACACCCTGTGCGATACCGCCATGGACCTGGCCTTCGACAATCATCGGATTGATGATGGTGCCGAAATCATCGGATGCAACGAATTGTACGATCTCTGTTGTTCCGGTATCCGGATCAACTTCCACCTCACAAATGTAAGTCCCTGCGGGGAAGGTGAAGTTGGCGGGATCGTAGAACGCACCTTCCTTAAGCCCCGGTTCCATGCCTTCTGGCAGGTTATGGGCTGTATATGCACCAAGACAAACTTCGTGCCAGCCAAGGGTCTTGTCCGTACCGGCGACTTTGACTTCGCCATTTTCAATGATGATATCGCCCTCGTCGGCTTCGAGCATGTGGGCAGCGATTTTCTTGGCTTTCGCCTCCACCTTATCGAGCGCCTTTACAATCGCCGACATGCCGACAGCTCCGGAGCGTGATCCGTAGGTTCCCATGCCGAACTGGACCTTGTCCGTATCGCCATGGACGATCTGGATATTGTCGGTCGGCAGGCCGAAGCGGTCGCTCACCACTTGTGCAAAGGTGGTTTCGTGACCCTGACCGTGCGCGTGCGAACCGGTGAGGACCTCAATTGTTCCGACCGGATTGACACGTACTTCTGCGGACTCCCAAAGACCGACACCGGCACCCAGGGAACCAACAGCTGCTGATGGTGCGATGCCGCATGCTTCGATGTAAGACGACAGGCCGATACCGCGCAATTTGCCACGGGAGGCTGCCTTCGAGCGGCGGGCTTCAAACCCGTCATAATCCGCAGCAGCCTTGGCAGCGTGGAGGTTTGCTGCAAAGTCTCCGGCATCATAGGCCATGATGACCGGGGTCTGGTGCGGAAACTCTTGAACGAAATTGTTCCGGCGTAGCTCACCGGGATCAACACCCAGTTCTCGGGCTGCCGTTTCCATCATCCGTTCGATCAGGTAGCACGCCTCCGGCCGGCCTGCGCCGCGATATGCATCCACAGGTGTGGTATTCGTATACACGGCGCGAACATTACAATGAATGTTTGCAATGTTGTATTGGCCAGAGAGGAGAGTTGCATAGAGGTAGGTTGGCACTGCCGAAGAAAACAGCGACATGTAAGCGCCGAAATTGGCAATGGTGTCGATCTGAAAGCCAACGATTTTGTTGTCTGCATCAAAGCCCATCTTGGCAGTTGAAACATGGTCACGGCCATGAGCATCTGTCAGGAAGGCTTCGGTGCGGTCGGCAGTCCACTTGACTGAGCATTTGGTTTTCATCGAGGCCCATAGGCAGACGATTTCTTCCGGATAGATATAAATCTTTGCGCCAAAACCGCCGCCAACATCCGGAGCGATCACACGCAGTTTGTGTTCCGGTGCAACCTGATAAAATGCCGAAAGAACCAGACGCGCCACATGCGGATTCTGCGATGTTGTGTAAAGCGTATAGTGATCCTCTGATGCATCATAGTTTGCAACCGCTGATCTCGGCTCCATGGGATTTGGTGCAACGCGGTTATTGGTAACGTCCATTTCGCAAACATAGGCCGCACCTGAAATCGCGGCTTCCGTCGCGTCCTTCTCGCCGATTTCCCAATCATAGATCAGGTTGCCGGCCGCTTCAGGATGAATTTGCGGTGCATCACCTTCGAGAGCCTTGTCTGCGGCGGTCACGGAAGTAAGTATCTCATAATCAACTTCCACAGCTTCCGCGGCATTGCGTGCATCTGCGATTGTATCTGCGACTACGACCGCAACCGCGTCACCGACATAACGGACAAATTCGGTTGCAAGCGCTGACCATGCGCCCATGTTCATGGGCGAACCGTCTTTGGATGTAATTGCCCACCCGCAAATGATGTTGCCAATTCCGTCGCCGGTAAGTTGATGGCCATCCAGAACTGCCT
>JBCCYR010000106.1:0-7718 GCA_039189355.1 Pseudomonadota bacterium | reverse complement strand
GATCACCAGCCGACTTGTGACTGGTGTAGGAAAACCATTTCTGCAGCAGCGGTGCATTTGCCGACAGTGCAAAGAACGGCGCACCAAGCGCAACGCCAAACAGGCCCAATAGCCACAGGGTAGGGGCACCGGATTGCGGCACTTCCCAGCCTTCAGGCAGTGTAATCGGCAGAATGAACATCGCCGAAGCCATCACAAGGCCATGCAGCAATATCTGTAACCGGAACGGAAAATACTTGGAAAGCAGATGGGCGTAGAGATAACCGCCCAGCAAAACCGCCTGGAAGAACACCATTGCCGTATTCCACACACCGGAGGAGCCACCGAGCAGGGGAAGCGCCATTTTTGCAAACATCGGCTGAACGAAAAACAGCAATAATGCTGACAGCAGCATTGAACCTGTAAAACAGATTGCAACAAGCATGCCCGCTTCGCGACCCTGTCTTCCGGCTACACCGGCATCTTGAGGGTTTGGATTGGAATTTTCCAGCGTGTCTGTCATTTTGCATCCGGTCAGAAATTATCTGACGGAAAACTAGACAAAAAGACTTAGAGTTCGGTTAAACCAGAAACAGGTTTATTGACAGGTCTCTATCTCTTTGAGAGAGGCTGTAACGCCTGAAAGCGAATAGGCATATTTGGTTTCAGTGCCGCGCCGAGACTGGCCGGAAACGGACATTTTGCTGCCTGCGCGCATTGCTGCAACCACGGTAGGCTCCTCTGCGGGATTTTCCATCCATGCATTGCTGCCTTTTGTGAACATTGAAAACTTTTTGCCGTCAATATCCAGTATCACCTTTGAATTGTCCGCAAACGGATATCCAACTGTGAACTGCGGCTCAAAATTAACGTTTTGCCCGGGATGCTTTGCAACCATAAAGAAAACATCACCGTGATCCCGGTCAGCTGGTTCTTTTTGGGTGGGAACAGAAAGTGCGTAACAAACCTTGCCCGCAGAGCCCGTATGACTGTAGGCACCCCATGCGTTGTGCTGCTTGATACGCGTTGGAGCCTGTGCCTGAGAATAGGCCGGTAGTGTAACTGCCACTGTTGCCAATGCACTTGTAAGTGCGCCCGCAATAAAAAGTCCTGTCTTCATTCTCTTACTCACCAGTTCTGTTTAAACGCCTGCAGAACGTCGATACTGGTGTCCCCGTATTTCCTACCTTAATATGTGTTAATGATGGTTACCAAAATATAAACGAATTTGGAAAAATCCGAATCAAATTTCAAAACCTCATCACTGCCTTATTTTAAAGCAATCCACTCACCAAGTGTTACAAAATATTGGCAAGATTCGGGCTTATCAGTAACAAATGCGCGCGCTCAGGACTGGATCACGGCAAACGTTTGCCACCAGAATACTGTTTTTTGCCGTGAACATGCGGTTTTAACGGTTCCGATGGCCCGCCGGCCGCAATCGGTCTTTCTGCAAAACGGCCAAGCGAATGCATGCGGTCATACATGATAATCGCGCCCGCGGTCGCAACATTAATGCAGAATTCCATCGGTATTTTGACAACAAACTCGCATTCCTCAATCATCTGGGGGGAAAGCGACCCGCCTTCAGGCCCGAGAATATAGGCCGCCTTCGCAGGATGACGGAAACTGGGAAGCTCAATTGCTTCAGGGGTGAGTTCAACGCCCACAAGCCTGCAATCGTCCGGTAGTCGCATGTCATTCGCATTTTCATAGGAGTACCAGGGGAGGTGGTCCTGGGATTTGGTTGTATCGGATTCAGGCGTACCAATGCGCTTGGCAGGTGCAACCGTAAAGATGAAGCTTGCACCAAACCCGTGCGCAGAGCGTGCAAGATTGCCGAAATTCATCGGCTTTGAAATGCCTTCAACCCCTATGCCAAAATAGCCGCGCATGTTTCCTCGCAGAGAATTTTCAATGCGGCTTACGGAAAACAGGACAAAAAGTCCATGGCAAGGGATTACTCAGGCTGCTCGTCTGTGAGCAAAAAGCGCCGTGCGGCTTCACGGTGACTTTCTTTCAAATGCCCGCTGACAATCGACAAGGCTACTGTCAGCACCGTGATATCGTCTGTCAGGCCAAAGCCCGCAAGAAAATCCGGAATCGAATCAACCGGAAGCACGAAATAGGCCAGTGCTGCAAACAAGGTACCGCGAACCTTGGTCGGCGTCTCGGGATCAAGCGCACAATAATAGGCCGCTACAACATCATCCATGAACGGAATACGCCCGGCGTTTTTGCGTACTTTCATCCAGAAACCGGAGCGGACACGCTCTTCACGCGCTGCTTCCTCGGCCAGGTCGCCCGGCATCAGGATTTCATCGATTTCAGCTTTTCTCATGTCTCTTCCCTTACGTCAGATATGGGAAGTCGGCGTTCAGCCTTCAAGAACCGGCCAATTTGTTCATGGTTGCAGCAAGTTTTGTATCGAGTTCCGTTACGCCATCTGCATCATGTGTTGTGAGGATCACATCAACCGTTTTGTAAACATTGAACCATTCGGGATGGTGGTCCATTTTTTCCGCTACCAATGCAGCACGGGTCATGAAACCAAAGGCTTCGTTGAAATTCTTGAAAACGAATTTCTTCTCGATTGCTTCCCGGCCCTCGATCTTATGCCAGCCGGGCAGTTCGGCAAGTGCTGCATCTATTGCTTCAGATGAAAGTTTGTCACGCGACAGCAACCCGTTTCTCCACCAGTTCGTAACTCTCTTCGCTTACATAGGGTCCTCCGCCAACAGAGTCACGCGAAGACAGAAGAACAAAGCGGTGAACCGGGAAATCAAGGCTTTGAAATCCACCGAAACCAGAAAGATAACGTGCGATGGCAGGTGTTTTGGCGCCCCGTACCCGGGCAATCGTAACATGCGGCGTAAACTTGCGTGGATCAGCAGGCAGACCAAGCCGCTGGCATATGCGCTCCTGTTCCGCACGCAAATCGCTTAACGCTTCACTTTTCGCAACACTTGCGAAAAGACTGTGTGGCTTTGAATTGCCGAACACATCAAGCCCGTTGAGTTTAAGGGAAAAGGGAGCCGCTTTGACATTCTCAAGCGCATAAGCAAGTTCGCGGGCGACTGAATGGTCAACATCACCGATAAATCTCAGGGTAATGTGCAGGTTTTCCCGGTCAATCCACCGCGCACCCGGCAATCCGCCTTGAAGAAGCGAAAGCTGCATCGCAATCTGGGAGGGAATTTCGAGAGCCGTAAACAGTCTTGGCATGTGCACACCCCTTGTTCGTTCACACGAATCAATTGGTTCAACTCTATTTCGCCAAGCGTGACAGTTTTCTGACCGTTTGGGAATGGGGATTGAGCCCATTCGCGGTAGATCAGTGAACATTGGTCACTCCGGTTTGGACTTGCTGGGGTTCAAACGAACTGGAAAAATTTGCCACAGCACTAGGATTCATGCTGAACTGGGGCAATTAAAAATTTTATGTTTGAAAAGCTTATGAAGAAATACATTCTCACTGCACTTATCCTCCTTGCTGGAACACAAATTGCGGTTGCAGACAGTTGCAGTGAAAAATTCATACGTCTCATGACGGATCGGGCAGCTAAAGAGCCGACCAAAATCTTGATCACTCAGGAGATAAAGGGGGGTGCAAAGACGGTAAACTGGAACTATCAGGACGGTGAGGGCAACTGGCTGACCGAAATGGTTGAGCCAGCCAATGCGCAATGGTCCATGGGACTGAACAACATACTCTATTCATCCGCAGACAAGGGGAAAACCTGGTCTAAGATAAGAGATATGGGAGAACAAAACGACGCTCATCAGAAGTCCCTTGAAGAGCGTTCTGCTACTGTGGAAAACGCAATATGCGGCACTGCAGAACTCGACGGCGTAATGTATGAAACAGTCGAAGCTGACTACAAGATGCTCGGCAGTTTCAACGCGGACATACACGACAAGTTCTGGGTCAATCCTGAGACAGGATATGTAAAACGCCTTGAGACAGCCATGAAGAATACGGCATTTGAGAGTTTCGTTGTGCAGGTACTTGAACCTGCACCAGATCTGGTTTTCCCAACTCCGGAATAACCGTTTTGCTCCATGAAAATGCTTAAAAGTACTGGTGCCAGGATAAAGGTCCCCTACCCACAAACCTCCGCCAATACCTCCTCAAGCACCGGCAGAAACCGTTCCACCATCAAGCCAATGCCCGCCGGATTTGGATGAATGCCATCTTCCAGATTGAGCGTTGGCTCGGCGGCTACACCGTCCAGAAAAAACGGATAAAGCTGTATTTCATGCTTTTCGGCAAGATCCGGATAGATCGAATTAAACGCATCACCGTATTGCCTGCCCATGTTTGGCGGGGCCAGCATTCCGGCGAGAATGATTTTAGTCTCCTTGGCTTTCAGCGTGGATATCATTTCATCAAGATTCTGCCGTGTGACTTCCACCGGAATGCCACGCAGCGCATCGTTTGCGCCCAGTTCCAGAACAACGACGTCAGCATTATCACCAACCGACCAATCAAGCCGTGAAAGGCCTCCTGAAGTTGTGTCACCGGAAACCCCTGCATTCACGACTTCGAGTTTATATCCCTCTTCCGCGAGTTTCAGTCCCAACTGCTCCGGAAACCCCTGTCCGGGGGCAAGGCCATAGCCAGCCACCAGACTGTCGCCCAAAACCACCATGCGTTTGTTTTCACATGCGGCGTTTGCCTGTGCGGTTGGAAGGGCAAATGCCAAGCCCAATATGAACAAACTGTAATGTAACAGTGGTTTGATTTTCATGAGATAGTCCCATATGGCTTCAATAACAGATATAAGTGGGCCTCTATCCGTGCTGACGCAATCCCCCAAATCCGCAATTCAACTTGAAAACCTGCAACTCACCCTCGGACAGGATGCATCTCGTGTCCACGTCCTCAAAGGTATTGATCTCGACATCGAGGCCGGCACATCAACCGGCATTGTCGGGCCATCCGGTTCGGGCAAGTCAACCCTGCTTATGGTCATTGCCGGCCTTGAGCGCGTTGACGAAGGCACGATAACCATCGGTGGAACGGATATTACGCGAATGGGCGAGGATGAACTTGCTGCCTTCCGCGGACGCAATGTCGGCATCGTGTTCCAGTCCTTTCACCTGATCCCGAACATGACAGCGGTTGAAAATGTGGCCGTTCCACTCGAATTGACGGGCGATCGCGACGCGCTTGCCAAGGCAGCAGAAGAACTCAAGGCCGTTGGGCTGGGCGACCGGCTGAATCACTATCCCGGACAACTTTCCGGCGGTGAGCAGCAGCGGGTAGCCCTTGCACGGGCACTGGCACCTTCTCCCGCCGTGCTGATTGCTGATGAGCCAACCGGCAACCTTGACGGTGAAACCGGAAGACAGGTCGCTAATCTTTTGTTTGAACGGCAACAGCAAAAGGGCCTGACGCTGGTACTCGTTACCCACGATACCGGATTGGCAAAGCGGTGCGACCGGACCATTCCGGTACGTTCCGGCGTGATTGAGACCATCAATGCTTAAGCCGAATTACATTCCAGATCTCGCTCTTGCTGTGCGCTTTGCCCTGCGTGAGCTACGCGGAGGATTGCGGGGGTTTTACATTTTCCTTGGATGTATCGCACTTGGCGTCGCCGCCATTGGCGGAGTAAATTCGGTCGCCCAATCCATTACAAACGGGATTGCAGCCGAAGGACAGGCCATTCTAGGCGGTGATCTTTCGTTTTCACTTGTGCAGCGCGAGGTGAATGCCGAACAGAAAGCATTTCTGGAAAGCAACGGCGAAGTAACTAAACTGGTCACCATGCGGGGCATGGCCCGCCTGCCGGATGGAAGCGACCAGACCCTTGTTGAAATCAAGGCGATTGACGCGGTTTATCCGCTTTACGGGACGTTTGAACTGTCCGGGAACACATCAACCGAACTGAAAGACAATGAAGTCGTTGCAGAATCGCTTCTTCTGGAACGGTTAGGAATAAACGTTGGAGACAGGCTGGAAATCGGCTCTTCGATTTTCAACCTGGTGGCAATGATTGAACGCGAACCGGACAAGGTAGGGGAAAACATCGGCTTTGGCCCCCGCCTTATGATGAGCAGGCAGGCGCTGGAAAAAACCGGGCTGATACAACCCGGTTCCCTGTTGCGGTATCATTACAAGCTGAAACTGGACAATCCCGACAATGCTGGCGTTTCTGCTGTAACCGAACAGGCAAAGGAACAGTTTCCGGATGCCGGATGGCGCATCCGCTCCCGTGACAACGCAGCGCCGGCCCTTTCCCGAAGCGTCGAACGTTTTTCACAGTTCCTGACACTGGTAGGGCTTACCTCATTGATTGTTGGCGGCGTTGGTGTTGCCAATGCAACACGAGCATTTCTGGAAACCAAGCGACCTGTTATAGCCTCCCTCAAAAGCCTGGGTGCGCCCGGAAAATTTGTATTCCAGCTTTATATTGTCCAGATTCTCATCATGGCTGTCATCGGCATTGCATTCGGCCTTCTGCTCGCTGTGCTGATGCCTTATCTCGCCCGCTACGCATTGGGAGGATTGCTGCCCGTATCGGATGGAACACTGTTTTTTCCATACGCATTGGCACCGGGTATTTTGTACGGGATTTTGACAACCCTGATTTTTTCCATTTGGCCTCTGGCGGTTTCACAGGAGACAAAACCAACAGAACTGTTTCGTGCGAACACTTACGGAGAGACCAGAAGCTTTCCGCAAAGGGTTTATGTTCTTGCCCTTGCAATCTGTGTTGTAACGCTTGTCAGCTCTGCCATTTACTTTTCAGACAACCGGTTTATCGCAATCGTGTTCGTAGGTGCGACAGCGGCCGCCTTTATCCTTTTGAGGCTGGTTGCAACCGCCATTCAATGGCTGGCAAAACACGCGCCATCCGTCCGCTCCACACCGCTCAAAATGGCGATTGCCAACATTCACAGGCCCGGATCACTGACACCATCCGTCATCCTGTCGCTGGGGCTTGGTCTTGCCCTGCTCGTTGCCCTTGCAACCATTGACGGAAACCTGCGCAGCCAGATTGAAAACAATCTCCCGGAAGATGCGCCGGATTTCTTCTTTGTCGATATCCAGAACAACGAAATTGACCCATTCCGGGCAAAGCTTGTTGAAATGGCACCGGACGGAAAGATAATCTCCGTACCCATGCTGCGCGGCCGGGTTGTCTCACTAAAAGGCATTCCATCGGAACAATACAAGACTGTTTCCGGTGGCGAATGGGTGCTGCAGGGTGACCGGGGTATTACGTATGCACAGCGGATTCCGGAAAATTCCACACTGGCAGAAGGAGAGTGGTGGCCGGAAGGTTATTCAGGACAGCCGCTGGTATCTGTTAGCGCGGAAGAGGCTGGTGAACTGGGTCTGGCAGTCGGCGATACTGTTACCATCAATGTGCTTGGGCGTAACATTAGCGCGAAAATTGCGTCCCTGCGGGAAGTACAGTGGGAAACATTGGGTATCAACTTCGTGTTTGTATTTTCACCCAATACTTTCGCGGGCGCACCACACGCCCATCTGGCAACGCTCACAACCAATGTAACAAACAACCAGGGCTTTGACGGACAATTGCTCAAGGAACTGGCCAGGACATTCCCGGCAGTAACAGCGGTACGGATACGCGACGCGCTTGAAACCGTAAACGGGCTTATAAGCCAGCTTTCAACCGCAATCAGGGCGGCAGCCTCTGTAGCCCTTTTGTCATCGATCCTTGTTCTGGCCGGTGCACTTGCAGCCGGTAACCGTGAACGGGTTC
>JBCCYR010000105.1:0-7731 GCA_039189355.1 Pseudomonadota bacterium | reverse complement strand
GGTGTGTGCCACCATCGCGTTGCGGGATGTTGTTGGTAAAACACAGCACGTTCTCGTGGTATGAGTCGTTCCACCACAAGGCCACTTCAACAGTAATGCCGTCTTTTTCTGATTTCAGATAAATCGGTTTTTCAATAAGCGCGTTTTTGGTCCGGTCGAGATATTTGACAAATTCTTCCAGTCCACCTTCGTAATATAGCTCGTTTGAAACATCTTCTGCGCCGCGTTTGTCGGCCAGAATGATCCGGGTGCCGGAATTGAGAAACGCGAGTTCGCGCAGGCGGTGTTCCAGCGTCTTGTAGTCAAAATCCACCATGGTGAAAGTTTCATCTGATGGCGTGAACGTAACTTCGGTTCCGGTCTCGTCACCGCAATCACCGGTCACGGCAAGTGGCGCATCAGACACACCATGTGTAAAGCTCATCTCATGGATTTTACCATCACGCTTGATCTTGAGTTTCAGCGAAACGGACAACGCATTCACCACCGAAACGCCAACGCCGTGCAAACCGCCAGAGACCTTGTAGGAGTTCTGGTCAAACTTGCCGCCCGCGTGCAACTGGGTCATGATCACTTCAGCGGCAGAAATGCCTTCCTCCTCGTGAAGGCCGACCGGGATCCCGCGGCCATTGTCAGTCACGGACACCGAACCATCCGGATTAAGTGTCACCGTAACCCGGTCTGCATGACCTGCTAGAACCTCGTCAATTCCATTGTCCACCACCTCATAGACCATATGGTGGAGACCAGATCCGTCGTCCGTATCACCAATATACATGCCCGGGCGTTTGCGAACTGCATCAAGCCCCTTCAACACCTTGATGGAGTCGGCACCATACTCAGCCGGATCAGCACCATTTTCTTCAGGAATTTCAGGGGTTTCTGTCATATACTCGCCGCTTTTTTACGGACTGCACAATGTGGTGCGAATCGCTGGTAATTTTCCCTTTTAATATAGGCTTTTTCTGCCCGGATTCCAAATCTGCCCGGCAATTATCCAGTGCAGGATTTTACGTCTCAGGATGCGGCCAGCCGCCATATGGAAATTCCGCGTTAACAACCATATGTTAAGAGTGACAGGAGCCAAGCATGGACACAACACCAGCGCCTTTTATCCCCCCTGCGCCATCTCCGAGAACAACCCCTCCGGGACTGCTGAAGATGTTCTGGATTGTGTACAACAATCCGATCGAACTTTGGGGAACACCCTCTTACAATGAGCCATATGTGTATGTACGCCAAGGCATAGGTGGTCCGCTGCTGGTGGCCAATGATCCTAGCCTGATACGTCATATTCTTGTTGAGAAGGCTAAATCCTTCAAGCTGGCGCGCGTCCGGCAACTTGTCCTGAAACCCATTTTGAATGAAGGACTTCTCACTGCAGAAAACCCGATCTGGAAACGATCCCGCAAAGCCATGGCACCAGTTTTCACACCACGGCATATTCACGGCTTTGCGGACGGCATGCTTAAAACGTCACACGCATTTACTGACCGTTATACTGGGATGAGCGAGCCATTTGACATGGCCCAGCACATGACGGAACTGACTTACGACATTCTGGCCGAAACTTTGTTTTCGGGACAGATTGCCGGGGATCCGGAAGAGTTTGCCGACAAGGTAGAGTATCTGTTTGAAACGGTTGCGCGGGTGGACCCGTTTGACATTCTCCAGTTTCCGGAATGGGTGCCACGCTACACACGTGTAAAAGGCCGTGGAATTCTGAAATATTTCCGTAACATTGTCAGGGAAACGGTCGATATGCGTGCATCAGCACTCGAACGTGGTGAGGATGTTCCGGACGACTTTCTTACCCTGCTTTTGCGTATCGATGGCGCAGAAGGCCTGAGCCGTGAAGAAGTTGAAGACAATGTAATCACTTTCATCGGTGCTGGTCATGAAACAACCGCCCGGGCTTTGGGCTGGATGTTCTATCTCTTGGCCAATGCGCCAGCGGAGCGGTTGAAAGTTGAGGAAGAAGCCAAGAGGGTGACTTCCCAGTTTTCCAATCCACTCGAATGGGTCGAGAACATGCCCTGTGCGCGGGCGGCATTCGATGAAGCCATGCGCCTGTATCCTCCCGCGCCCAATATCAGTCGCGAGGCAATTGAGGATACGCAGTGGAACGGGATAACCATTACCAAGGGAACCCAGGCCATGGTGATGCCGTGGACACTTCACAGGCATCGGGAATATTGGGAAAAACCTGACAGTTTCATGCCTTCAAGATTTCTGCCTGGAAACCGTGAGAAAATCGACAAGTACCAGTTCCTACCCTTTGGCGCCGGGCCACGCATCTGCATCGGTGCAAGCTTCGCCATTCAGGAAGCCATAATTGCAATCGCTGTCATGATGTCGCGATTCCGTTTCGACATGGCAAAGGATGCCAAATCGCCCTGGCCCGTTCAAAAACTGACCACCCAGCCTGGTGGCGGTTTGCACATGGTGGCCACTCCTCTATAAGGAGCAATATCCTTACTCCTCCCGAGAGAAAGAAAACATCATGCGTATCGATGCCATCCCGATCGGCAACAACCCACCGGAAGATATAAACGTAATTGTCGAGGTTCCCTATGGCGGCGAACCGGTCAAATACGAAATGGACAAGGAGGCGGGAACCATGATCGTGGACCGTATCCTGTATACATCCATGCGTTATCCCGGCAATTACGGCTTTATTCCGCATACCCTTTCCGATGATGGCGATCCCGTGGACGTGTTAATTGCAAACAAGCGTCCGCTCATTCCGGGTTCGGTAATCAACTGCCGGCCAGTCGGCATCCTTCACATGAGTGATGAAGCGGGCGGAGACGAGAAACTGGTTGCCATTCCATCTCCCCAGGTTTCAGCCATGTTCAAGGACATCCACGAGCTTGATGATCTGCCGAAATTGCTTATTGACCAGATTGCCCACTTCTTTGAGCGATACAAGGATCTGGAAGAAGGCAAGTGGGTTAAGATTGACCGCTGGGGTGATGCAGCAGAGGCCAAAGAGAACATCAGGAAGTCGATTGAGGCGGCCAAAAGCTAAGCAAGATTATATTTCAACGGAACCCTGACTGGGCTGGTATTGCCGCTGTCGGGTAGCCACTCAGGTTCCCCATTGTACTCAAAACTCTTGAGCGTTTCTGAAAGCGCAGTCAAGGCTGATGCCATGTCGGTTCGCGCCACCAGTGCGCCAAGGCAATGATGTGCACCACCGCCAAACCCGAAATGGATTTTGCGCTTTTTCGTAATGTCGAAAGCCGGATCTTCGCAGATGGCCGGATCGCGGGCAGAGGCGTGCACCAACATGTGCAGGGTTTGACCCTTGCCAATTTCCTGTCCTTGAAATTCGAAGTCTTCTGCTGCTTCACGTGTTGCCCAGGTTGTTGTTGGCCAGGCGCGAATGACTTCTTCAATCGCCTGCGGAATGATTGAAGGATTATTACGGAGAATTTGCCACTGTTCCGGATACCGGATGAAAAGACCCATCGCAAAACCCAGTTGCGAGCGGGTCGTATCAACGCCACCAAAAATTGAAATCACCACCATATCCAGCAATTCCTGTTCAGTGACTTCTCCGATTTCTTCTGCTTGTTTCACGAGACGTGCTACATAACTGGTCTGATCTTCGCAACGCCTCGCGCGTTCGATCAGTTCGCCTGCCAAAACCATAAGACGGTCACAGGCAGCGTTAAACGTAGCCTCGTGTGATTTGCAATCCAGTCCCATGGCCAGGCCAAGATCAGAAGCATCACTTGATAAATGGTCCCAGTGTTCATCATCAAGCCCGAGAAGGGCACAAATCGCGAGGCCTGCAAAGGGCACCGAAAAGTCAGTCATGAACTCGCAGGTATCGGACTGATGCAACTTGTCAGTCAGCATGTTCGATATCCTGTCAAACTCGGGCTTCAGGCTTTCGATGAAGTCAGGCGCCAGTGCAGGCATGGCAAGGTTACGCAGCTTGCGGTGGGTTTCACCTTCGGTCGAAATGACACTGCGGCTCCAGAATTCCGCAAAGCTTCCTTGCAGACCGTTGATTGCCGGCCAGGCATAACTGCCCTGCCGCAGCCGTTTATCCCGCAGCAGCAGGCCGACTTCGCGGTGCCGCAGGACCGCAAAGCCAAAAGATGTTCGCGCACACCAGTTTTGCTCGCGTGCCGCAATGACTTCTTCTGATCGCGTCGAAAAACCCGGCTTGCGGAAATCCAGAAACGGAACTTCCGTATCGGCACTCATGTCAGAGCCGCTTCTCGATGGCATCCCACACAAGGGCTGCAATGTCTGTGCCGGAGAATTTCTTTACCTCGCGGATGCCGGTCGGGGATGTGACGTTGATCTCGGTCATGTAGTCACCGATCACGTCTATGCCGACGAATATGAAACCCTGTTCCTTGAGGGTTGGTGCGATGCGCTCACAGATTTCGCGTTCACGGTCTGTCAGCTCGGTATGTTCCGCACGGCCGCCCACATGCATGTTGGAGCGGGCATCGTTTGCAGCAGGCACCCGGTTGATCGCACCGACCGGTTCGCCGTCGACGAGAATGATCCGTTTGTCGCCACCGCGGACTTCTTTCAGATAACGCTGGGCGATCATTGGTTCGCGGAACTGCTGATCGAACATCTCAAGCAGGGAGGTGAAGTTCATGTCGGACTCGGGCAAGAGGAAGACCCCGGCGCCGCCGTTGCCGTAGAGTGGCTTCAGGATGATGTCGCCCATTTCCCTGCGGAACTCTGCTATTGCATTGAAATCCCGGGTAATCAGGGTTTCCGGCATCAGGTCAGCAAATTCGGTCACCAGGATTTTCTCCGGTGCATTACGAACGGAAGCGGGGTCATTCACCACCAGCGTATCAGGATGAATGCGTTCGAGAATGTGCGTGGTCGTGATGTAAGCCATGTCAAAGGGCGGGTCCTGACGCAGCAATACCACGTCAAGTTCCGACAGGTCGGTATCAACCGCATCGCCAAGCGTATAGTGATTGCCCTCTTCGTCTTTCAGGTCCATCTGCTCAATCCGGGCGCGGACCTTGCCATCGCGCATTTGCAGGCGTTCAGGTTCCCAGTGGTAGAGTTTGTGGCCGCGGTTCTGCGCTTCCATGCCGAGCGCAAAGGTCGAATCTCCCAAAATCTGTATAGTGGACACGTGGTCCATCTGAATTCCGACCTTCAGGCTCATTGAAATTTCTCCGGTTATCCTTGAGAACAAAATTTATGCCGGAGGGCATGCGGATGCAATGGGAAAAGAGGGGGTTGAGATGGCAAGGTTCAAATATCGCTTTAAGAATATTGATCTGTGTTTATCGACTTTAAAATTGCCGTTGCTATCTTTACACTATGCGTCTGAAACTAAGCTGGCGCTAATAGAATCCATCAATGCTCTGACTCTTGTGGGAACAAATCGTTTGCTTGGATAAACGAGATAAATCCCACGAGACTCAACTGAGTAATCCGAAAGCGCTGTTACAAGTTTTCCGGAATTTAAATAAGGTTCAACCAGATTTGTGCCGACTTGTGCCAAACCCACACCTTGTACTGCTGCAAGGACAACAGCCTCAGGGTCATTTGCCACAAAAACTGGTTCGACTGGCTGCGCAAATGCCTTGTTCTTATCTGCAAATTCCCATTCAAAAACCCTGCGGCTAGGGTTTGACAACATGCCAATACAACGATGCCGAATTATATCCTGCGGTGTAGTCGGCTTTCCGTATTTCTGAAAATATTCAGGCGTAGCGCAAACCGTTGGAGTAATTCTGACCAAACGTTTTGAGATGTATTCATTCTCAGGCAAAATACCTGCGCGAACTGCAAAATCAAATTCTCCTGCTACAAGATCGACAAAACCATCACTTAACTCGAGATCCACGCTTATCATCGGGTGCCTCATCATAAACTTCGATATTTCCGGAAGTATATGACTTCGCCCAAATGCAGTTGTTGATGTCAGCCTTATCCTGCCTGCCATCTGCGTTGCTTCCTGGCCCGCAAGCTCGACTGCTTCGTCAAGCGCCTCCATAGCTGGCTGACACCTGGAAAGAAACGTCTGTCCCTCCGATGTTAGTTTCACCTGCCTCGTTGTGCGAGTAAACAGTCTTACGCCTAATTGATCTTCAATGCTTTTGATATTTTGGCTCACTGCCGCAGGGGAAATGCGGAGCACAAGGCTTGCTTTAGTAAAGCTTCCCGAACGGGCTGCCTGGACGAATGTTTGCAAGAGGCGCCAATCAATCATATTAATAAGTTTAACTTACTAATTCTTCAATTTGAAGCCCAATTATAAACTCATGAAGTTTCCGACATATTCTGATCATCAACTTTAAAACAGAATTTGGAGATCATCATGAAACGTAGAAACTTCTTATCAGCATTGGCAGCCGCTTCAGTCTCAGCCGGTACAATTTCGCAAACAGCATTCGCTACCGATTCGAAATCAAATGCGATCGGATTGATTGCCTTTGATCACATGTCATTAAATGTCGAGAACTTTGACAATGCGCTTAAGTGGTACACCGAGAAGCTAGGCTTGGAGCTTGAGGTGTCTTGGAAAGTTGGCGCTCTGGACGGAAAGCAGCTTGCTTATCTGACATTGAACGGCAACCGTGTTCTTGAAATTGTCGCGGCAGATGAGAATGGCACCGGTTTGAAAACAGCGAAGTCATTTCCGCAACATTTCGGAAGAACAGGATATGGGCATCTGTGTTTTTCAACAGACAACGCAGATGCAACCATGACTTTGTTACGCGAAAAAGGCGTTGAGGCTTTTGTTCGGGCGGAGACATACCCTTTGGACGGAACGGTGTTCGAACGCCGCGTCGCTTTTATCCAAGATATGGAAGGTAATGTTGTAGAATTTGGTGAGCCGCTTCGTGAAAAAAGGGCATAAACAGATACTAACTATGATAGCTGCAATACCGTAAAGCAGCTATCATAGTTTAGACGTCTGCTAAAAAGCATCCCTGAAATGTACCGGCCATTTCCGAGGCACAATAGCAATAATATCAAACCGGATTGAGAGTTTCGTAGCATCTTTCTGCTTGGCAAGCCAAAGGTCAGCCGCGTTATTGATGCGTCGTTTGGCAGTCAGCGTCACAGAGTCAACTGCTTCCTGAACCGACCGCCGCGCCTTCACCTCCACAATCACGGCGAGATCACCCTTGCGGGCGATCAGATCGATTTCACCCAGTTTCGTCTTGTAGCGAATATCAACAATCCGGTAGCCCTTTAACATCAGAAACGCGGCCGCTTTCCATTCGGCCCAGTGCCCGCGACGCTGCGCACGCTGGCGCTTCGTCTTCTCACTCATCAAAGCTTTCTTTCAGGGCAAGGGCCTTCTGGTACAGTTCGCGTTTTGACTGGCCTGTCAGTTGTGCAGCTTCCGTTGCCGCCTTGCTGACTGACATCGACTGCAGAAGTTCCTGCAGTAAAGCCTCTGCATCCAGAGTTTTTTGTGTATCCGGTGGAGAGACCAGAACAACAATCTCGCCTTTCACCTCACGGTCTGAAAACTTCACGCCAAGTTCTGCCAGAGGCATCGTTACAATTTCTTCGTGCAGTTTGGTCAATTCGCGCGCCACACAGGCATGTCGCTCATTTCCAAAAACTGTGATCATGTCCGCGAGGCATTTTGAAAGGCGGTTCGGACTTTCAAAAAAAACGAGCGTTGAATTGACACTTGCCAGGCTTTCCAGCCTTGCAATTCGCGCACCCTGTTTTGTCGGCATGAAGCCTGCAAATGTCCACATATCCGCT
>JBCCYR010000104.1:0-7735 GCA_039189355.1 Pseudomonadota bacterium | reverse complement strand
ATAGGGATGTTCGCCAAACAGGGTCTCACGCAACGCAACTGCAGCGACCGATCCCGGATTTGTTTTTGATCTGATAATTCCCGTACGCATTGCATCCCTGATACGCTCAATGTCTTCATCATCGAATCTGGGTTGCGTCAGGGCGAGCTTGAGCATACCAAACCCTGTTTCGCGATCAGAACGCAACATTCTGAGTCTGCCTGCCAAAAAGTCGTTTGAGTTGGAGAAGCCGAACTCTATTCCCAGTTTCTCAAGCTTTGCACGAAATGAAATTCCGTCCAGTTCCCCGGCACCCTCATCAATCAGTGCCGCCATCATCCGCACGGTTCCGGCCTTTCCCTCAGGGTCCTGCAATGTGCCGCCGCCAAACCTGTAGGCAAAAGAAATCAGTGGCAGCGTATAGTCTTCAACAAGCAGTGCTTTTACACCGGACGAGCTTTCAACTTCCCTGATTTCAATCGCATGTGCATTGTGGTGCATGACTGCCAGCAGAAAGAAACCAAAAGCTCCGACAATCCTAGATAGTGGTTTCATGATCTTAACTGCCCTCCGGAAGCAGGTAGCTGGTTACTGCATGTTTGTCGTTAAGGTATTTCCGTGCGACCCTGTTCACGTCCTCAACCGTTACCTTGGCCAATCTTTCCGGCCATTCCACAAAGTCCTCTATGCTGCCTCCGGTTGAGAGGATTGAGCCGAATATCCTGGCCAATGCTACCTGGCTGTCCTGACTGTAAACAAGCGACTTCAGATAGGATTGACGCGCACGGTCAAGTTCTTCCTGTGTGACGCCTTCAACCAGGAGCTTGTTGAGCTGATCCTGGATGGCAACTTCAACCGACTCCAGACTATTGTCACCCCGGGGAGTTGCGTAAAGTCCGAAATAGCTCATGTCACGGGACGAACCCTGATAAAAGGCACCGGCACTTGTTGCCAGTTCTGCGCCCAGAACAACTTCACTGTAAATCCTGCTGCTGACCGAGTCTCCGAGAATGGTTCCCAACAGGTCCAGTGCCTCACCTTCACGTGGTTCGGCAAGCCTGTATGATGGCGTAAGATATGTCTTGCGCCATACGGGATTGGTGACCCTTGGGTCAGAATACTGAACAGTTTTGGCAACAACAGTTTGAGGATCGCGCAAGCGTTCCCGCTCAATCGGACGGTTGGAGGCTGCAATGTTTCCGTATGTGTTCCTGGCAAGCTCCAAAACCTCTTGCGGTTCCACATCACCTGCAACAACCACGATGGCGTTCCAGGGCTGATACCATTTCTCGTAAAACGCCAGTGCGTCTTCTCGGCCAAGTTTACGGATCTCATGTTCCCATCCAATAATAGGAATTCCATAGGGATGGTGTACGAACAATGCAGATTGAGTGAACTCGGAAAGAATTGCAGACGGGTTATTGTCAACGCGGCCACTGCGTTCTTCCAGGATTACTTCCCGTTCGGGATCAACCAGTTCATCCGTCAGGACAATATTGCGCATCCGGTCTGCTTCATAGGCCATCATTTGCTGCAGCGCTTCTGGTGAAACCTTTTGGTAGTAAGCCGTGTAATCGTAGCTGGTGAATGCGTTTTGCTGACCGCCAATCGAAGATACAGCCTTCGAAAACTCACCCTTTGGCGTGTTGGATGTGCCCTTGAACATCAGATGTTCCAGAAAGTGCGCAATGCCTGATTTACCCGGGGGATCATCCGCTGATCCAACCTTGTACCAGATCATGTGTGTCACTACCGGTGCACGCCGGTCGGGTATTACAACAACCCTCAGACCATTGGAGAGCGTATAATCTTCGATTTTCAGTTTTGGTGTTTCTTCCGATGCCAGAACAGTTACCAGGCCGGAAAGAAGCAGCATAGTTGCCAGCAGCAATTGCCTCATCTGCATTTGTACCTTGGTTGCCTCAGAGCGATATGCTCAGCATATAGATTATTACCCCTTATATTCAAACAAGCCAATTGCCGTATCACCATAGCTTCGAACGTCGAGGCAATCAAAACCGCTTATTTTTTCGGGCATTACAGGTTTTTGCTCCTCCAGAATAAATATCGCGTTACCAGCAAGCCAGCTGCCCTTAACAAGAGACTCCGCTGCCTTTTCACCAAGACCGGCATTGTAGGGTGGATCAGCGAACACCAGATCAAACGGTTTCATGGTGCCGATTCCCCCCATGCGGATTACATCGCGGCGGAAAATTTTTGTCTGGCCGGTCAGTGTCATGTTCTCGATGTTTTCACGTATGGCAGCGCAGGCACTTCCTGCTTCTTCAACAAACAGACAAAAGCCTGCACCCCGTGACATGGCTTCCAGTCCCAGGGCTCCGGTACCTGCAAAAAGATCCAGAACCCGCAGGCCGTCAAAAGACATCCTGTTGCCAAGAATATTGAAGAGGTTTTCCCTGACCCGGTCCGTTGTCGGACGCGTGTCCTTTCCAGCCGGGGCAGACAGTGTTTTGCCCCTGAATCTGCCCCCGATTATTCTCATTTCCTGTTTCGTCTCGGACGGCGCGGTTTTTCAGGCTTACCGGTTTTGGGTCTGGAGGTTGTCAAACGTGACAGCGTTTCATCACGTACTGTACCGCGTTTCACCTCGGGTTTTCTGGCCTTGCGCTGTTTTCCCTCTTGTGCCGCCTTGCTCGCACTTCTGCTGACTTCAGGAGCAAGATTGATGATGGGCGCATCAAAATCTGCACCTGCTTCTTCAACCAGCTTTTCGCCCAACTGCTCCCGCAAGGTCCTGCTTCGGATTTCGCGAATGATCCCGGTTGGCAAATCGCCAAGCTGGAACGGGCCAAAGGAAATGCGGATCAACCTCGTCACCTCAAGGCCAAGCGCTGCCATTACTTTCTTGATTTCCCGGTTCTTTCCTTCCCTCAAGGAGACACTCAACCATGAGTTTGAGCCCTGAACATGCTCAAGTTCGGCATTGATGGCGCCGTACAACACCCCGTCAACGGCTATACCGTCCTGCAGCCTAGCAAGCGCTGTCTCATCCACCTTGCCGTGTACCCTGACCCGGTAGCGCCTGAGCCACCCTGTTGACGGAAGCTCCAACACACGGGCCAGACCACCATCATTGGTCATCAGCAGCAGCCCTTCCGTGTTGATGTCGAGGCGTCCCACTGTCATCAATCTCGGAAGGTTTTCGGGCAGCAGTTCAAACACCGTTTTCCGCCCGTCGGGATCGCGGTTGGTTGTTACTGTTCCACCGGGTTTGTTGAAGAGCCAAAGGCGGGTACGCTCGCGCTGGCCAAGCAACTTGCCATCCACTTCTATCCTGTCGCTGGATGTCACGGTAAAAGCAGGCGTATCGAGGGGTTTTCCGTTGACCTTTACTCTTCCAGCCGAAATCCAGACTTCAGCTTCACGACGCGAGCAAAGACCTGCGCGCGCCATGCGCTTGGCAATGCGTTCCGGCGTTTCAGCATTTCTTTCTGCCGCCTTGGGATTATCGGCTGGCTCTTTCTTTATTTTCCGCCGCGAGGTGTTATTCATGTGGAAACAGGCCTTTCAGACCGGTCATGATTCAGTATTCCAAGTTTAGGTGAGCCAATATGCGTTCAAAAGCAAGTTTTATGATGCATGCCTTTGAACAGGCACAACTTGCAGCAGAACGCGGCGAAGTTCCGGTTGGCGCGGTAATTGTTCACGATGGCAGTATAATTTCCGCGAACGGCAATCGTACGATCGAATTGAGAGACCCCACTGCACACGCAGAAATACTTGTCATCCGTGAAGCCTGCAGAATCATGAAATCAGAACGCATTGGAGATTGCGATCTCTATGTGACACTCGAACCTTGTGCGATGTGCACTGGTGCAATTTCTTTCGCACGGCTGCGAAGACTTTATTATGGCGCATCTGATATAAAATCGGGTGGCGTTGAACACGGTGGGCGGTTTTTTACCCAGCCAACCTGCCATCATGCGCCGGAGATTTATTCCGGTCTGATGGAAACAGAATGCAGTGAATTGCTGAAAGCGTTTTTCAAACAAAAAAGGGACAGCTGAGCGCTATCCCTTTCGAAATCCGATTATCACAAAAATCAACCACCGGGTGTAATGACACCTGCATCGATGTTACGCTGATCTTCCCTGGCCTTTTTCTGTTCTGCAGTGAGTTGTTCTCTCGTAATACCTGTATCGCCTGCTTCGGCATTTGCAGATGGAACCCGGTATTCTGAAGGCGGTTCTGTCAGGAACTTGCGCTGGACACCGGTTGAATATGCAAGCTCTTCACGCCGTTTGCGCGCTTCAACACCATCGCCTACACCATTTGCATCATCCACGATTGCCTGAAGCAATTGATCGCCGCCGCCACTCCGGGAGCGTGCACGGCTCTGCCGGTACACCCTGGCTGAATTATCAATTCCGTCTTTTTCGCCAAGTTGATATTCAAGTGGAATATCCTCACTGCCTCTCCAGTCACCATCCGGTGCCGCCTCACGGACCGCAGCGATGCGCTGCTCAGGTGAAACAGGCCAGTTCTCATCTGCGGAAGCTGTCTGATTTCCAGGCGCGGGCAGTGCCTGCGGATTGGCCGGCATGACGAGGTCAGGACGTGCGTTATAATCAATCTCTGCCTGCTCATCAGGAGCGACCGCAAGCATGTTCACTATGCTTTTGAGCGTATCTTTCTCGTGGCTAGAGCCGGTTCCATAGGTTGTACTGCTTGTGCAGCCAGCCAGAACAACAAGACTTGCACCAATACCGATAAGAGAAATGCTTTTTCTCATGCTTGCACCCGTCATAACCAAACGTATTGTTTCGCCGCTTCAATGGTAGCCAATTGAGGCATGACTGCGGCATTCGCAGTTAAATACCCCAAAAGGCTGATATTTACAAGAAATCACCAATAACCGATTGGTGATAGTTAACACTTTCAAGTGAGGCCATCAATCTCACGCATGGCAAGCGCATCCCGGGGAGAAATGTCCGGATAATCCGGGTCAGAACCCACATCGGGCAGCACTTTCCAAGACCTTGCGCACTTTTTACCCTCGGCAAGGGTAGGCAAAACACCGACACCGGATATTTCATCCAGCGTGAATGCATCACCGGGTATGTCACTATCTGTAACATGAATTGAACTGGTGATGCAGATCTCGGCCATATCCTGCCCCTCGAGAGCAGCCATAAGTACAGCATCCGTAACATGAACCGCCGGAGCAGCCTCAAGAGATGAGCCGATGCGTTTTTCACGGCGTTCGATCTCCAGGGCCCCTGTTACCACACGGCGGACCGCGCGGATTTTCTTCCACTTTGCAACCAGTTCGTCATTTTTCCAGCTGTCAGGAACATCCGGGAACTGTTCCATATGAACCGATGTCAGGTCATTGCCCTGTCTGGACTGAAAGCTCTCTTCCATCGTGAAAGGCATCATCGGCGCCAGCCAGCGCACCAGATGATCAAACAACTGGCTAACAACATAAAGCGCAGCTTTGCGTTTCCCACTGGAAGGTGGATCGCAATACAGCGCATCCTTGCGGATATCAAAATAGAAGGATGAAAGCTCAACCGTCATGAAATTGAAGAGCTGGGCAAAAATCCGTTTGAAATCAAACTCGTCATAGCCCTTGCGCACGATGGCATCCAGTTCGTGCAACCGGTGCAACATGAGTTGTTCCAGTTCCGGCAAATCTTGAGGCAGCGGCACTTCGCCTTTATAATGGGCAAGGTTGCCAAGCATCCAGCGCAGGGTATTCCGCATCTTGCGATAGGCATCAATTGATGTTTTCAGGATTTCCGGTCCGATGCGCAGGTCCTCGGAATAATCTGCCGATGACACCCAAAGGCGCAGAATGTCGGCACCCGACTGTTTGATCACTTCCTGTGGGGTCACCACATTGCCGAGTGACTTCGACATTTTGCGCCCCTCCTCGTCCATGACAAAGCCATGGGTCAGAACCGCATCATAAGGCGCGCGGCCGCGGGTGCCACAGCTTTCCAGCAATGAGGAATGGAACCAGCCGCGATGCTGGTCGGAACCTTCAAGATAAAGATCAGCCGGCCATTTCAGGTCTTCGCGTTCCTCAAGGCAAAATGCATGCGTCGAACCGGAATCAAACCACACATCCAGAATGTCGCCCACCTGATCCCATTCGGCAGGATTATCAACAAGACCACCGAGAAACCGTTCTTTGGCACTTTCATCGAACCAGGCATCCGCACCTTCGTCTCGGAAGGCCTGTTCAATTCTTTCGATCAGTTCGTCCGACTTGTCGAATTCCGGTCCGGGGATGATCTGATCCGTGGCCGGATTGCGGAACACACAGATCGGCACACCCCAGGCACGCTGGCGGGACAATACCCAGTCCGGACGCTTCTCGATCATGTCCCGCAAGCGGTTTTGTCCGGCAGCAGGTACGAACCGGGTTTCATCAATGGCAGCGAGTGCCGTCTGGCGCAGGGTTCCCATATTGGATGCAGAGCCGTCACCGACCACGCCATCCTTGTCCATGTAGACAAACCACTGCGGCGTATTGCGGAAGATAATCGGCTTCTTTGACCGCCAGGAATGCGGATATTCATGCTTGAGACGGCCACGGGCGAAAAGATTGTTCTGGCCAATCAGTGCGGTGATGACTTCCTGGTTTGCCTTGCCCTTTTTACCCTTGTCGTCAATAACCTGCGCGCCTTCGAAGCCCGGTGCTTCTTCAGTGTATGCGCCATCGTCTGCGACCGTAAACGGTATTTTGCTGTCGATACCGCGGGCTTCCAGTTCACGGACACGCGCCACCCAGATTTCAAAGTCATCGCGGCCGTGTCCCGGCGCTGTATGAACAAAGCCTGTACCCGCGTCATCGGTTACGTGATCACCGTCGAGCAGGGGAACGTCAAATCCATAACCACCAAGACCTGCATCACGCAAAGGATGCGCGCAATTAATTGCCGACAATTCCTTTCCGGTCACATCACGAAGCTTTTTGTATTCCAGTTTTGCCTTGTCAAAACACTCCCCAGCAAGGTTGTCAGCAAAGATTAGCTTGTCACCGGGCTGCGGGCCAAAGTCATTTTCGGCTGCGGTAACTTCATAAAGTCCGTAGCTGATTTTGGGAGAAAAACAGATCGCACGGTTGCCGGGGATCGTCCAAGGCGTTGTTGTCCAGATGACAACCGAAACGCCATTCAATTCATCAGAGCCGGATACAATCGGAAATTTCACCCAGACTGTATCGCTCTCATACTGTTCATATTCAATCTCGGCCTCCGCAAGAGCGGTGCGCTCGACCACTGACCACATGATCGGCTTGGAGCCGCGATAAAGCTGACCGGACTTGGCAAACTTCATCAGTTCGGTTGCGATCTTGGCCTCTGCAGGGAAATTCATTGTCTTGTAGGGTGTTTCAAAATCGCCCTCTACGCCCAGACGGCGGAACTCTTCGGTCTGCACACCAATCCAGTGTTCGGCAAACTCGCGGCACTCTTTGCGGAATTCGTTGACCGGAACTTCGTCCTTGTTCTTGCCTTTTGCACGGTACTGCTCCTCGATCTTCCATTCAATTGGCAGACCATGGCAGTCCCAACCCGGAACATAGTTGGAGTCAAACCCGCGCATCTGGAAAGAGCGCGTGATCATGTCCTTCAAAATCTTGTTCAGCGCATGGCCGATATGCAGGTTGCCGTTTGCATAGGGCGGACCATCATGCAGCACATATTTCGGCCTGCCCTTCGACTGTTCGCGCAGCTTTTTGTAAAGGCAGACCTCATCCCACCTGGCAATGATTTCAGGTTCTTTT
>JBCCYR010000103.1:0-7925 GCA_039189355.1 Pseudomonadota bacterium | reverse complement strand
GCCAAGAAACTGGTTGAAAAGGAAAAGCCGGAAGTCTGGGACATTCTCGACGAGGTTATCCGTGAGAATCCGGTTCTCCTGAACCGTGCGCCGACTCTTCACCGTCTCGGTATTCAGGCATTCGAGCCTGTGCTGATTGAAGGCAAGGCAATCCAGTTGCACCCACTTGTTTGTGCTGCGTTCAACGCGGACTTCGATGGTGACCAGATGGCGGTTCACGTGCCGCTGTCCCTCGAGTCACAGCTGGAAGCGCGCGTCTTGATGATGTCTACCAACAACATCCTGCATCCTGCGAACGGTCAGCCAATCATTGTGCCATCACAGGACATGGTTCTTGGTCTCTACTATCTGTCAATCGTCTCGGAGAATGAGCCGGGCGAAGGCATGGCCTTTGGTGACATGGGCGAATTGCATCATGCAATCGACAACGGTGTTGTTACTCTGCACACAAAAATCCGCGGGCGTTTCAGAACTGTAGATGAAGAGGGTAATATCGTTTCCCAGATTCATGAGACAACACCTGGTCGCATGATCCTAGGTGAACTGCTGCCGCGTCATCACAAAATCAGCTTTGACATCGTCAATACCGAGATGACCAAGAAAAACATCTCCAAGATGATCGATACGGTTTACCGTCACTCCGGTCAGAAAGAGACCGTGATTTTCTGTGACCGCATCATGCAGCTCGGTTTTGCGCATGCGTGTAAGGCAGGTATTTCGTTCGGCAAGGACGACATGGTTATCCCTGAGACAAAAGCAGGCTTGGTTGAGCAAACTCAGGCTCTTACGAAAGAGTATGAGCAACAGTACAATGATGGCCTCATCACGCAGGGCGAGAAATACAACAAGGTTGTTGATGCCTGGGCGAAATGCGGCGACAAGGTTGCTGACGAGATGATGGACCGGATCAAGGCCGTCAACTACAACGAGGAAACCAAGCGCCAGCTACCGATGAACTCAATTTACATGATGTCTCACTCTGGTGCGCGTGGTTCTCCAACCCAGATGAAGCAGCTTGCCGGTATGCGCGGCCTGATGGCCAAGCCTTCCGGGGAAATCATCGAAAGCCCGATCATTTCGAACTTTAAGGAAGGTCTGACCGTTCTTGAATACTTCAACTCCACCCACGGTGCCCGTAAGGGTCTTGCGGATACGGCTTTGAAAACTGCGAACTCGGGTTATCTGACACGTCGTCTTGTTGATGTGGCGCAGGACTGCATCATCACCATGGAAGATTGCGGCACGACCAATGGCCTCACAATGCAGGCGGTTGTCGATGCCGGTCAGGAAGTTGCTTCCCTTGGCATGCGCATTCTTGGACGGACAACGGCTGAGGAGCTTGTTCATCCGGAATCAGGTGATGTCCTGTTCCCTGTCAATCACCTGATCAGTGAAGAAGATGTCGATGTCATTGAAGGCGCAGGCATCAAGACTGTCAAAATCCGTTCTGCTCTTACATGTGAAGCGCAGACCGGCATTTGTGCAGCCTGCTATGGCCGTGACCTTGCTCGCGGTACTCCTGTCAACATGGGTGAAGCTGTCGGTGTTATCGCTGCGCAATCCATCGGTGAACCCGGTACCCAGCTTACGATGCGTACATTCCACATCGGCGGTACGGCCCAGGTTGTTGACCAGTCATTCCTGGAAGCTTCGTATGAAGGTGTCATCAAGCTTCGCAATGCGAATGTCTCCAAGGATTCTGATGGCAACATGATTGTCATGGGCCGCAACATGTCCGTGGTTATTGAAGACGAAAAAGGTGTCGAACGCGCGTCCCATCGCGTGAATTACGGTGCCCGTCTTCTGGTTGCCGAAGGTGACAACATCAAGCAAAGCCAGCGCATGGCCGAGTGGGACCCTTATACCCGTCCAATGTTGACGGAAGTTGATGGCACCGTGGAATTTGAAGATGTTGTGGATGGTCTGTCTGTTCAGGAGAATGCTGATGAATCCACCGGTATCACCAAGCGTGTCGTTGTGGACTGGCGTGCCAACCCACGGGGTGCAGACCTGAAACCGGCAATCGTGATCAAGGACAAGAAGGGCAATGTTGCCAAGCTCAAGCGTGGTGGTGAAGCCCGTATCTTCCTGTCTGTGGACGCAATCCTTTCAGTTGAACCGGGAACAGAAGTCAAAGCCGGTGACGTGCTTGCACGTATTCCAACTGAAAGCGCGAAAACAAAGGACATTACCGGTGGTCTGCCACGGGTTGCGGAACTCTTCGAGGCTCGCCGTCCGAAAGACCACGCTGTGATCGCAACCATTGACGGAACAATCCGCTACGGTCGTGACTACAAGAACAAGCGCCGCATTTCGATTGAGCCAAACGACTCCACTCTGGAGCCTGCGGAATATCTGATTCCGAAATCGAAACCGTTCCATCTTCAGGACGGTGATCCAATCGAGAAGGGTGACTACATTCTTGATGGTAACCCGGCGCCACACGACATTCTGGCCATTCGGGGCGTTGAAGCACTTGCTTCATACCTGGTGAATGAAATTCAGGATGTTTACCGACTGCAGGGTGTTGTGATCAACGACAAGCACATTGAGGTTATTGTTCGCCAAATGCTGCAGAAGGTTGAGATCACCGAGCCAGGCGATACCGGCCTCATCGTGGGTGAACAGATGGACCGCATCGAGATGGAAATCCTGAACGAGCGTATGGTCGAAGAAGGCAAGAAACCTGCTGAAGGTGATCCGGTTCTGCTGGGTATTACCAAGGCTAGCTTGCAGACACGTTCATTCATTTCAGCGGCTTCCTTCCAGGAAACAACACGTGTTCTCACGGAAGCTTCGGTAGCCGGCAAATCCGATACGCTCGAAGGTCTGAAGGAAAACGTGATCGTTGGTCGCCTTATCCCGGCTGGTACAGGCGGTGTGATGTCCCGCATTCGCCGTCTTGCAGGTCAACGTGATGACATGATCATCGAAGAAAAGCAGAAAATGGCTGACTCAGACGCATTGCTTGCTGACATGAGCAGCGGTGAAGCTGCCGAGTAACAACCTGCTAAAAACAAGTATTGTAAAAGCCGCCTCCGGGCGGCTTTTTCATGCATGGGAAAGTTACGTTTGATAAAGTTTTTGCAGGTATCCTTGCCCCATTCTGCAGGGGGAAGAATTGAAACAGGCATATTTCAAACTCATCAAGTATCTTGATGCAGGCCTTGTGCTTGGCTCGGATACCGAAATTGCAGGCAGAATCCGGCTTCAGCAAATACGAACAATTGTAGATACCACACCGACAACGCTGCTTTGTATGCTGATATGCGCAGGGATAACGTTTGTGTTGTTGTGGGCGCAATCAGTGAACTGGTTTTTAATACCCTGGATGACTGTAATCTGGCTCATTTCGGCAGTCGGTTTGTATAACTACAGAAAAAGGCTTGGCGGCACGGATGACTTGGCACGTGCGAACAAAAAGACGGTGTCAAAAAAGTCTCATTTCAAAGTATTCAAAGCCGCTACATCCATTGCCTGCATTTGGGCGACCCTTCCCATTGTAGTATACCCTGTAGTTGAAACGTCTCATCAACCAGTAATTATCGCGGTTACGGCTGGTATTTTGGGAGGGGGCGCGCTTGTATTTTATGCAATTCCGCGCGCGATGTTTGCATGGCTTTCTATCATAACTGCCGGCGCGATCGGGGGTCTGTTACTTGAGGGATCATCCGTAAGCTACGGCATATTGATCCTGCTGTTCACTTATTCGGCCGCCATGTTTTTTTCCGGCTTTACCATCGCCAGGATTTATGCCCGCGCGCAACTTTCCCATGTCGAGATAACTGAACAATCAGACACGATCGGCATCCTGCTTAGGGAGTTCTCCGAAAATGCAAGTGATTGGCTTTGGGAGTTTTCCTCCAATGGAACTGTGATCCGTGGCGGCAAACGGTTCGAGGAAGCGCTGAATACACCGTTTGGTTCAGTGAGGGCAGACTTGGGCAACGGTCCCAATACAGGTTTGTCTGTAATCTTAAATCAGAGATCACTGGAACCTCTGCGAAGGGCGTTGGAACAGAAGAAAAGCTTCCGGGATATTGTAATTCAGTCAAAAGGACCCGGTGAGAGTTGCTGGGTCAGCATGTCCGGCAAGCCGGTGCTCAATTCCTCGGGTGAATTGATTGGTTTTCGTGGAGTGGCATCAAACATCACCCAACGAAAACTGGATGAAGAACGGATTGCGTTTCTTGCACACAACGACGCTTTGACAGGCTTGGTCAATCGCACACATTTTTCTCAAGCCCTTGAGAAAAAATTCGCAGATGCCAGGAAAACAGAAACCTGGTCGGTTTTTTATCTGGATCTGGATGGCTTCAAATCCGTGAATGATCACAATGGTCACGGTACTGGTGATACTCTATTGAGTGGTGTTGCATCACGACTTAAAAATCTGGTCGCCGAGACAGATATTGTTGCCCGGTTGGGTGGCGATGAGTTCGCCATCCTGTGTAGTTCGGCTGATACGGTGCAATCCGCGAGCAGTTTGGCAGAGGAAATGGTTGAAGAGTTGTCAAAGCCGTATGAGTGCGATGGCAAGTTGCTGGAGATTGGTGTCTCAATCGGCATTGCGCTTGGTCCTGAAGATGGCAGTGACGTCTACTCACTTTTGAACAATGCCGATCTGGCGCTGTACCGGGCAAAAGCCGAAGGAAAGGGGACGTACCGTCTATACGAAGTTGAAATGGATGAGATAGCCAAACAGCGCAGAAGTCTGGAAAACGATTTACGGCAGGCGCTTAGAAACGATGAACTGTCTGTCCAATATCAGCCCCTGGTTTCGTCAATTGACGGAAAGCCAACCGGCTTTGAAGCACTGGCGCGTTGGCATCACCCCGAGCGTGGTGCTGTTTCGCCGTCCGATTTCATTCCGGTTGCAGAGCGCATGGGAATCATTCCGGAGATTGGCGAATGGGTGCTGATGGAAGCGTGCCGCGCGGCAGCAAATTGGCCAGAAGGGCTGACAGTAGCAGTCAATCTCTCTCCGCAACAGTTTCAATCCAACAAGATTGTATCAGTTGTTGTAAAGGCGCTTAAAGAATCCGGGCTTACCCCTTCAAGACTGGAGCTGGAAATAACCGAAGGCCTTTTCATGGAGAACACGGAAGAGGTGATGTATGTGCTGCGTGAACTGAAAGCCATGGGTATCCAGATCGCCATGGATGACTTCGGTACCGGATATTCCAGTCTGTCTTACATCATGAAGTTTCCCTTCGACAAACTGAAAATCGACAGGACATTCATCAACTCAGTTGATGAAGATGATGTTGCGCGCAATGTGTTGGAGGTTATTGCCAATCTTGGAGATGTGCTCAATTTGAAAGTTACGGCAGAAGGCGTGGAAACGCTTGAACAGGTGGAGATGTTGCAAAAAATGAATTGCACCCACTACCAGGGATATTATTTTGGTGAACCTTTGAACGAACGGGATTTGTCAGCATATTTGTTGAAGGATTTTAAGTCAGAGTTACCAATTCCAGCCGACAACATTCAAAATATGGGACAAACTGCTTCTTGATAGTTGATCTGTCCGTCAGTATCCAATTTATCCAGAAAACCAAAGACCATGATACACTGATTGTTTGAACCGGCAATATGGTGTAAGTTACCCACACAAGGGGTATATTTAAATCTGTGACATCACAGGTTTGGGCTGGAGTTATGGTTATGGTTTCGAGTTCAACTTCATCACGCTGGATTACCCGCCGCAGTTTTCTTGCAGCGAGTGCTGTCATCTCGGGGAATGCAGTTTTGGCTGGTTGTTCGGCCAATACAGGCGGTTCCCAAGGGTTGGGAGCGGTAAAGCCGTTGTCTACGGAGTTGCCTGCTGTCAATTACAATCAGGCGTATGCGGCGACGTTTGACACTGAAGTCGACTTGCCGGCCTTTGATCATACAAAGATGGATGAGAAATATCTCAGGCAGTGGGTTAAATTCAGAAGCAGGCAGAAACCTGGAACGGTGATCGTTGATACATCCGGTCCGCATCTGTATCTGGTGCAGCCAAACAACCGGGCTATCCGGTATGGTATTGCAGTCGGCAGGGAAGGGTTCGCATGGCACGGTGATGCCGTCATGAAATGGAAGCAAAAATGGCCCACATGGACACCTCCAGCGGAAATGATCGCGCGCACGCCTGAATTGAGAGAATTTGCCGATGGCATGCCTGCCGGCGTAAACAACCCGTTGGGAGCAAGGGCGCTCTATCTCTTCAAGGATGGCCGGGATACGCTGTTCCGCATTCATGGCACCAACAGACCGTTTTCGATTGGAAAGGCGGCATCCAGCGGTTGCTTCCGGATGGTCAATCAGGACGTGATTGATTTGTATGAGCGGGTTCCCCCCGGCTCAGCGGTATATGTAAAGCCGAATCTGGATACGGAACGCGGAATTTAAGATTTTCCGGCCGGATTTTGGTGCCAAAGCTACAATCTTGGCTCCTGATGCATTTTGAATGCATAAATTAATGCCATTTAGCTCTTGTTAAGGGTTGACGCAGGAATCAGCTTACCTTATACCCTCGCCAACAAATCGATGTGAGCCATCATTTGTTCGGTACGTCTCGTCCTGAATTACGGCTCAAACAAGGTTTGAAAACGCTATATCGAATTATCGCATGACCACATGGTCCTCTGCACATGAGAGGGGTTCTCCGCCAGGAAATATTCTTGGGCACGGGTGAACCTTTATTGCATGGGAAATGCCTCGGCGTACTCGCACGGTATTTCTGAATGAAACATGTTCGGCCGGAAGGCTGATGAAAAAGAAAAGGTCCGGATTGTATGCCTACAATCAACCAGTTGGTTAGAAACCCGCGCAAGCCGAAGGTAAAAGGCTCCAAAGTGCCAGCTATGGAGGCTTGCCCGCAAAAACGTGGTGTGTGTACACGCGTTTATACAACGACACCCAAGAAGCCGAACTCAGCGCTTCGTAAGGTTGCGAAAATCCGTTTGACCAATGGTTTTGAGGTTATCGGGTATATTCCGGGTGAGGGACACAACCTGCAAGAGCACTCAGTTGTCATGATCCGTGGCGGTCGTGTGAAGGACTTGCCGGGTGTTCGCTATCATATCATTCGCGGTGTTCTGGATACACAGGGCGTGAAAGACCGCAAGCAGCGCCGTTCGAAATATGGCGCAAAGCGTCCGAAGTAAGGGTATTTAAGAATGTCTCGTCGTCACCGCGCAGAAAAACGTGAAGTAAACCCGGATCCAAAATTTGGTGACGTGGTTCTTTCGAAATTCATGAATTCCATCATGCTTGATGGCAAAAAGTCAGTCGCTGAGCGCATTGTATATGGTGCGCTGGATGAAGTTGAGCAGAAAGCAAAGGCCGATCCGGTTGAAACATTCCATTCCGCACTGGAAAATGTTGCTCCCGCTGTTGAGGTTCGTTCCCGCCGTGTAGGTGGTGCAACCTATCAGGTTCCGGTTGAGGTCCGTGCCGAGCGTCGTCAGGCCTTGGCAATTCGCTGGATGATTGCAGCTGCCCGCAAGCGCAATGAAACAACCATGGTAGGCCGCCTGTCAGGCGAGATCATGGATGCGGCAAACAATCGTGGTGCAGCAGTCAAAAAACGTGAAGATACCCACAAAATGGCAGATGCCAACAAGGCGTTCTCCCATTACCGTTGGTAGGTTTGAATTTGGAGTTGTGAGTTAAGTAACAGTCCCCCAAGACGCTGTTCTACTAGACACAAAAGGTTAGATAAATGTCCCGCGAATATGAAATTGAAGACTATCGTAACTTCGGCATCATGGCCCACATTGATGCGGGCAAGACTACGACTACAGAACGTATTCTTTATTACACCGGCAAAAGCCACAAAATCGGTGAAGTTCACGACGGTGCGGCAACCATGGACTGGATGGAGCAGGAGCAGGAGCGTGGAATCACGATTACGTCTGCTGCTACAACTACGTTCT
>JBCCYR010000102.1:0-7973 GCA_039189355.1 Pseudomonadota bacterium | reverse complement strand
GTAAAAATCTGTATTCGGCGTATAGTTCACTTTAGAATTGGCAACAATTGAAATAGATCCATTCGCTGGGTTTTTCAACGCATGGGTAACAAACGGCTCGCCATCAGGATCTGAATCGTTTACTTGTACGTCAATTTCAACCGACTGATTCATCAATGTGAATGCCCAAAATCTGCCCGATGACAATCACTGCACCGGTTTTCTGACCGTTTATGTCTTCGGTTTCGACAGCAGTCGTCACCTTGCACTCAAGAGACGCATAAGCTTTTGCAACACGGGGCGGAGCAACGAGATTGCTCTCGGCTCTCTCGATATTACAATGATCAAATTCGCTTACGCCTGTGGGCGCAGGAATGCTTGTCGCGTTCATCTCGTTTTCGAGGCTTTTGCTTGCGTAGTTGAACACGAATTCACCGGAGTCCACTGCATTGCGTGCTGTATCCTTGTAACCTTCAGAGGAAAACATGATCATTGGCGGCACCCCGCCAACTGCATTGAAAAAGCTGTACGGGGCGAGGTTGGCTATACCTTCTTTTGACAGTGTGGATATCCAGCCTATCGGACGCGGGGCAATGATTGCCTTGAATGGGTCATGTGGCAGAAGTTGCTTGTCACGGTTTTCGGGTTGGTAGAACATGCATTGTCCTTTAGCGTTGCGATTCAAGCATCAATTAGGTAGCCGTTCACAGCAAAGCAATCGTTAGTCTTGAAATCTCCGTGTTTTTCCGCTTTGTCTTCGTGAAACACAAATCAATCTGGCAAGTGATGAGCGTCCTTTCAACCTTCAAAGCCATAATCATATTGCTGGTCGTACAGCTTTCCACTGGCGTTGCAGTTGCGCAAAGCCCGGCTACCGATGTGCAAAAGCAACGGGTTCTCTTTCAAGCCAGACTGAGCGATGCAGGACCTGTAATTCCAAAAGGGGTTTTATGGCGCATTTTTTCTGCAATACCGGAGCCTGACGGAGATTTGCCGGAATTGGCAAGTGCGGTTGGTGGCTCCAAGGCATTTGACATGGAACCCGGCGACTATCTGGTCCATGTCGCCTACGGACATGCTGGTGCAATCAAGAAAATAACCATCGGGAACGAGCCGTCAAAAGAAGAGTTCACACTCAACGCTGGTGGCCTGAAGCTGACTGCGACAGCCTCGGACAATGTCCCGATACCTGCACGGATGCTGCGGTTCGACATCTACGAAGAAGAAGTTCTGGAAAATGGCGAAAGAAAGCTTCTGGCCAGAAACATCAGACCGGATACCGTCATCGCATTTCCGGTCGGAACGTATCATGTCGTTTCCCGTTTCGGCAATCTGAACGCCACAGTACGTGCCGATTTGCGGGTGCGTTTGGACAAGCTCACGGAAGCGAGCCTGCAACACAGGGCAGCAATTCTCACGTTCCGGCTGGTCCGTTCAGCAGGAGGAGATGCGGTTGCCGATACGGCTTGGTCAATTCTTACGGAGAACGGAGAAGTGATCCAGGAGAGCAACAGCACATTTCCAAGCATGGTTCTGGCAGAAGGCAACTACACAGCCATCGCCAAACATGATGATGCCGTTTACAGTCAGGACTTTCGCGTGCGGTCCGGCTTCAATACGGATGTGGAAGTTCTGGCGCCAAATTGATTTTATATCCGGGGGAAAAATGAGCTTCACACAAGTCAAGCAGGGCGTTGCCCGATTGAACAGGAGTGAACTGGCGGTCCCCGCAAGCCAGCCACGGATGATCGAAAAAGCCGGAAGCAGTAATGCGGACATTATCTTTCTGGATCTTGAGGACGCCGTAGCCCCTGCCGACAAGGAAAGTGCACGCCACAATGTTGTTGAAGCTGTAAACCAAAAGGACTGGGGCAAGAAATCCATATCCTGCCGCATGAACGGGCTTGATACCCATTATATGTATCGCGACCTGATTGACGTAGTTGAGGCATGCGGGGAAAACCTTGATCTAGTCATGGTTCCAAAAATCGGAACGGCATCCGATGTCTATGCCGTCGACATGCTGCTTACACAAATTGAAACCGCAATGGGTTTCAAAAAGCGGATAGGCCTTGAGCTGCTGGTAGAATCTGCTCTTGGCATACAGAACATTTCGGAAATCGCCGCTGCCAGTGACCGCATCGAATCCCTTCATTTTGGTGCAGGCGACTATTCCGCTTCAGTTCATGCCCAAACGACCCATATTGGCGGTGTAAACAACGATTATGCTGTTCTCAGTGATCCGGATGAAAATGGTGAACGGCATACCTTCATCGCTGACATCCATCATCATGCCCTTTCAACCCTTGTCATTGCCGCGCGCGCAAACGGGCTACGGCCGGTTGATAGCGCTTTTGGAGACTACTCAGACCAGGAAGGCTACATCGCCTCTGCAAGACGTGCCGCTGCGCTGGGATGTGAAGGCAAATGGGCAATCCATCCGTCACAGATCGATCTTGCCAATGAAATCATGGGGCCTGATCACGAAGAAGTGGAGCGGGCCAGACGTATCATCGCTGCGATGGATACGGCGGCCTCAGAAGGCAAGGGAGCCATAACGTTCGAGGGACGCATGATTGATGCTGCAAACATTCGCCAGGCGGAGATGCTGGTCAAAAAAGCGCAAATGATTGAAGAAAAATCCTAGACTGGTGTCATTTCTCTCGCAGAGGCCAGTATCTTTACAGGCAGCAATCCGGTTTTTCCGCGCACTTCAACATCTTTTGCAAGGAAGTTCCCGGTATCAATTCCGGAAGCGTGCAGCGTGCTTTCAGATACAACAAGCTGAACACCAAACTGCTTCGTAAGGGCCTCAAGCCGGCTTGCAGTGTTCACGACATCGCCAATGGCGGTAAGGTTTACGGCCCGGCTATAACCCAACTCTCCGACAATGGCAGTTCCGCTGTGTATGCCAATACCTATCCTCAAGGGTTCCCGCAGATCATTGGATAATGATGCATTTAACGCCTCCAGCTTTTCCGACATCTTTCTGGCCGCATTCAAAGCCTGCCTTGCACCGGTCTCCAGTGGCTGGTCTATGCCAAACAGCGCCATGACGCCATCACCAATAAACTTGTCAATATGCCCACCCTGCTCTTCTATTGCTCCGCCCATTGCCTCGAAATAGCGATTGAGAAGGAATGCTGTATCAAATGGCAATTTGTCTTCGGAGAGTTTTGTGAACTCGCGTATGTCTGCAAAAAGCACCGTTACTTCCTGCTCATCACCATGATGGGTACGTTGGTCACCAAAGCCGTCTTCCGGACGGGCATCCGTTGCCAAAAGTGCTGTCACTGCAAGATTTGTGTCAGGGTATAGCTGACATGCAAGACGCACATCTTCGGGTGCGCCTATTCTGTTCAAAACCTTGCGCTCGGATTCGGAGGCTGGCTCAAGCTTCTCCAAACCTTCGTCAATGCGTATCCTGCATGTTGAACATCGCCCACGACCTCCACAGACTGATGCATGCTGAACCCCGGCACTCTTGACTGAGTCCAGAATGGAAGCACCCGGCAATATTTTTATTTTCTTCCGGCCACTCATGCCAAGGTTGCGATAGGAGAGGTTTTGGCCATCTTTCGAAAATACAATATACCTTCGCATGACATGAATCAGGGCAAGCAAACAAAGCACTGCGATGACGTTCAATTGTATCAGGTCTTCGAAACCGAACACGAAACTTGAATATTCGTCAGCCCTGTCTCCAAGCTTCTTGAAAAGGCCTTCCACCCACTTCTCGCTTCTGGACAGACGCAAGACACGAAAGCCACCGGAGATTATCCCCGCGACAGCCAGTACCGGCACTGCAACTGCCAAGGCAAACGCTATGTTTTGGTATTTCGCATACCAGGGCTTCAGACGGAGCCAAAAATGCCATCCGATACAAGAATGCAGCCAGACCACGAAAAGCGCTGTGAAATTTATCGCACCATAGATCGGGTAAGCAACCCATTGCGAATAGAACTGAAAACCATATCCGGTTTCCAGACCAAAGGCTTCATACCCCCCGCGCGTTGACGTAACATGCGCCGCCAACAACAGCGGTATCAGGAACCCCAATATCAGTTGTGCCACTTCCCAGCTCTTCATTCGCAGAGACCTGCGCACATAAAGCCCCCACACGGCGAGGCTGGCATGAACAAGAAGGGCGGATACAATGAGTATCGTTCCCGGCAAGGTTCGCCACGGCTCTATCGTATAATACCAGGCTTCATCCATTGCTCTCAGCGAAACAATGCCGAGCATGTGGTTGAAGAAATGGCCCAGCACAAAAATGAAGAGAACCAGACCGCTAATAAGGCGCAGGTTACCGATCATGCTGGAAAACTCCGGCTAGTGACGTAAATCAGGTGGTGTTGCCTCTTCTACAAGAGCATCCATTGCATCTTCCAGTTTCATGGAAGTTTGATCCTTCGATCCGAGGCGTCGAATGTTCACGCTGCCTTCTTCGGCCTCGCGCATCCCACAAACCAGGATTACCGGCACTTTCGCAAGTGAATGTTCGCGGACCTTGTAGTTGATTTTCTCGTTGCGCACATCAATTTTTGCCTGCAGCCCTGCCTTCTTCAATTTGGCAACAACCTCCTCGGCATAGGGGTTTGCCTCTGAAGTGATGGTTGCAACCACGATCTGAACCGGAGCAAGCCACAGTGGAAAATGACCAGCATAGTTCTCAATCAATATGCCAAGAAAACGCTCCAAAGATCCGCAGACCGCCCGGTGGATCATCACCGGCTGCTTTTTCTCACTGTCGCTGTCGATGTAAAATGCATCAAAACGCTCAGGCAGGTTAAAATCTACCTGAGTTGTGCCCATCTGCCATTCACGGCCGATAGCATCCTTCAGGGTGTATTCAAACTTGGGGCCATAGAATGTGCCCTCACCTTCATTGATACCGGTTTTGATACGGCCACCTGATTCAGCTGCCATGGTTTCAAGCGCGCGACGAAGGATATTTTCCGCGTGATCCCAGCTCTCATCGGAACCGACTCGTTTTTCGGGGCGGGTTGCAAGTTTAACTTCTACCTCCTCAAACCCGAAATCCGCATAAACCGACATCATCAGATCGTTGATCCGCATGATTTCGGACTCAAGCTGGTCCTCTGTGCAGAAAACATGAGCATCATCTTGCGTGAACCCGCGTACACGCAATAATCCATGAAGTGCTCCTGAAGGCTCGTAGCGATGCACGTTACCAAATTCCGCGATACGATATGGCAGTTCACGATAAGAGCGCAGTCCATGTTTGAAAATGTGGATGTGGCCGGGGCAATTCATCGGCTTCAAGGCGAATGTCCGATGATCCGCTTCTTCATCATTTTCGTTGACAAAAGATGGTGCCGATTTCACGGCAAACATGTTTTCTTTGTACCAGCCCCAATGGCCAGAAGTCTCCCAAAGCGATATATCGAGAATGTGGGGTGTGTTTACCTCTTCATAGGTTCCATCCAGACGTCGGCGCATGTAGTTCACCATGTTCTGGAACATGCGCCAGCCTTTGGAATGCCAGAAAACAACGCCTGGTCCTTCTTCCTGGAAATGAAACAGATCCATTTCGCGGCCAAGTTTCCTGTGATCGCGCTTTTCAGCTTCCTCGCGCATCAAAAGATACTGTTTCAGTTCCTTTTCATCGCGCCAGGCAGTGCCGTAGATGCGGGTCAGCATGGCGTTGTTTGCATCGCCCCGCCAATATGCCCCGGCAACGCTCATGAGTTTGAACGCACTGCCGATATCACCGGTCGAGCGCATGTGCGGGCCACGGCAAAGGTCAAGCCACTCACCCTGCTTGTAGATTTTCAGGGTCTGGTCTTCCGGAATCGCATCAACCAGCTCAACCTTGTAGCTTTCACCTTTCGATGCAAAATAATCCTTTGCCTCATCGCGGGTCCATTCTTCCTTGGTGAACTTCTCATTACGCTGAATGATTTCCTTCATCTTCTTTTCGATGACTGGGAGATCATCCGGTGTGAAAGGCTCGTTACGGGCAAAATCGTAGTAAAAGCCGTTCTCGATGACAGGTCCAATGGTTACTTGCGTACCGGGCCATATTTCCTGGACTGCCTCTGCCAGAACATGTGCGCAGTCATGGCGAATGAGTTCCAGCGCGGCTTCATCTGACCGGGTAACCAGTGCAATTGCCCCGTCTGTCTCAATTGGATCGGCAAGATCGCGCAATTCCCCATCAAGGAAATAGGCAAGGGATTTTTTTGCAAGGGATTTGGCAATGGACTCGGCAACGTCAAGGCCGGTCACACCCGCATCATATTCGCGGGAATTGCCATCGGGAAATGTAAGGGAAATTGAGGCCATCTTGGGCTAATCCTTTCTCCAGTCCCGCCAACGAACGCGGGTGGTTGATAATCAAGTTGTTTCGAGAGCTTTAGGAGATTTGCGGAGCAAGGGCAACAGCAGGCTTGCCGTTTCCGGCAGTTTTAGGGGATCAGCATTCAGAGGGATCAATCTGAATCTTCACTGTTGTCCTTTACTTTGGACTCATCAATTTTTTCTTTGCACATTGATCTTTTGGTACGAACAATCTGATAATAGTAATAACATGCGAATATGATGAACAATCCAAAGCCGAAAAGTGCCAGATCTTCCAGCACTGAATCATAAGCTTGCGATGACATACCACCAATGCCTTCAGATTGAGCAGGCGTAGTCGAAGCAAGCAAGAATGATGCGTAAAGGGC
Source organism: Pseudomonadota bacterium (assembly GCA_039189355.1). Classification (GTDB taxonomy): domain Bacteria; phylum Pseudomonadota; class Alphaproteobacteria; order Rhizobiales; family Rhizobiaceae; genus JAALLB01. The sequence continues at coordinate 1,302 of JBCCYR010000102.1, read as the reverse complement.
TAAAATACCTGTTGGATAGCGATGGTTTGCACTCATGTGATGAATATTCTTATTGCGACCAAACAATGATCTACCAACAGACCGGGGGCTCACCCATACCCACAACTTTGAAGTTAACAAAACTTTCCCCTGCTCAATTAAAGGTAGATATTTCCTTTTATCAAAGCGAAGATTAAAATTCTCTAATTGAATAGTATATTTTCAGTATATCCCCAATTTTGTCATGCGCGCATTCTGCTTAGCTGGAAAAGCCCAAGTCGAAGCAAGATATGCAATGATTTGGCTACCAAAAGCACTATTATCCACGTCATCACGTCATCGATAAAGAAATCCAGTAACAACCAATGTGCGAGGCCGGTAATTGCAGTCACATATGAGAGTCGTTGAAGTGGCTTCCAAAAAGAACCCAACCTTTTTACAGACCAGTTGTTGGATGTAAGCGCCAGAATTGCCATTACAAATAATGCAATCCATCCGGTGGCAAAAGGCCAATCCAAAGCTTCAAGGAATGCCAGATACCAGTCGAATGAGATGGTCTTGAGATAAAGGAGCGTGTGTATCAATGCATAAGCAAATGATGCCACGCCGAAATACCTGCGGTTGCGTATGAGCCAGAGCGCAAATGGTATGGCAGGCTGCCAGTTGCGCAGGATTAGCGAGAGTGGTGTAACCGACAGGGTCAAGACGAGCATTTGGATAGAAAAAACACCCAAATTGTGAAGCATTTCCGGGTAGTACCTTCCCGGCGAGAAATACTCTTCAATATAGGGCCAGGCAGGAAGCGCGAGTGCCAGCCAGACCAGATAGCGCCTGCCAAGAACATTGAAAAGGTTACCTGTCACAAAACCATCCGCATCGAACCGACTTCAATGCCGTTCCAGTTTTTCAAAACCGGCTGGACTATTGGCAGCATTGATGCTTGTTCTGTTTCATCAAGCTTCAAGAGTTCCCCTATGAGCGTTGATATTGCCACTTCGACAGCGCGGAAGTTGCCATCCCTTGCTTTCATGGCAATACCACAACCAAGCTCCGGAAGGCTTGCGGTATAAACACCTTCTGCGCCGACTTTCACAAAAGCCCGTGATCCAAGTGCCTGCATGATCTGAGTGCAAACACGTTCATCGCCTGCCACCATTTCAGGATGTGCCAGACAAGCATCACGAATCCGGATCATGGCCTTGGACCGCTCTTTTCCATCGTTTTCACCAACCCCAAAGCGGGCATAGGCAATTGCAAGCATATGCAAGGGAACCTGATATGTTGGTATTGAGCAGCCATCTATCGCGTAATTGTCAGCGCCAT
>JBCCYR010000101.1:0-8007 GCA_039189355.1 Pseudomonadota bacterium | reverse complement strand
TTTGGAGGCTTCAGGTGCGCTTTCAATGGTGTGGGTTACAAAGTGTGTCATGGGGGTTCCTTGTTTTTCCTGAGCTATTAAATGCGGCATCAGGCTCAAATGGGAGTTTTAGCTTGATAAAAGAAGTCATAGTGGTCTCACCACTACGACGCATTGTCACTTATGAGTTAACCGAATGGTAGACAGAAAAAATGTGTAACGGTTATTCATGATCCGAATGGCTTACGAATTTCCGGATTTGTCCGAGCCAGCTATGCTCAAATCGCCATATGCAATTGATACCCGGGTGTGAACATCAGCCTAACTGCTGTTATGCCATTGCCGTCATGCGAAGTGGTGCGGCTTGCTGTAAATATGGCAGTTCCTGTTTCGATATTAAGCAGCTTTGCCTCTTTGGCTGCTGCATTGGCAGCTGAGAAAACCAGTTCGCCTTCGGTAAACGGGGCGTTCGTTACCAGCCATTCGTTAGCGCTGATTGTCGTGAAGTCTGCCTTTGCTGCTTCGGGCAGAAAATCGACATTGATCCAGCGCTCCTCGTAAGCATGTGGTTTGTTGTCGGCCAGATGCAGCGTGTGAAGCTCAAGTGCCTTGATGCCATCGGCAAGGTTCAATCTCCGGGAAACTTCTGCAGGTGGTAACCTGGTCACAGAATGAAGCAAGTCATGAGAATAGTCCTGCCCTTTTGCCTCGATTTCCTTGCGAATGACCGGAATGCTCAATACGGCCTTGCGTTCCGGGAAGGTCGCAACACGGGTTCCTGCCTTTCGTCTGCGGTCGATCCATCCTGCATCAGCGACTGCGCGCAACGCGCGATTGACCGTCGCCCGTGCGCAGCCGAACTCTTTGGCGAGATCAGTTTCGTTCGGGATCAGTTCGCCAGGTTTCCACTGCCGGGAACGGATACGCTCCAGAACTTCCGACTGGATATGCTGCCACGAGTTTGCCTCTGACGGGCTCATAACTGGTCTTCCAGCCGTGTCATTGTTTTGATGTACCGGATGACAATGTCTTCGCGATCAACATGTATGCCATCGCGCACTTTATGCCGCCCGGCAGACCAGACATTGCGGACCATACGGTCATCGCCGGCGAATATGAAGCAATCCAGTATCATGTCGCCTTTTCTTCCAGCGAGATCGACATGATTCCCGTCAAGTGACATCAGGTCAGCGATCGTTCCTTCCTCAATTCTTCCGGTATTGCGGCCTGCTGCCCGTGCACCTCCTTCCACCATCAGATCAAACAGTCTTCTGCCGGTCGATTTTTCCGCTGAAGCCAGTGCTGCCCTTGAATGGTCGCGGAGTCGCTGGGAGTATTCCAGTGTCCGCAATTCTTCAGATAGTGAAATGCGGATGTTGGAGTCAGAGCCAATCGCCATTGCACCATCGTTTTCGAGCCACCGGACGCCGTCGAAAATACCATCGCCCAAACTTGATTCAGTTATGGGGCACAGGCCTGCAATTGCACTGGATTTTGCCAACCGTTCTGTCTCATGGGGCTGCATCTGTGTGCAATGAATCAGACAGCATTTTTTATCGACTTCAAAATTGTCCAGAAGCCATTCAACGGGTCGTGCGCCCCAGGCCGACTTGATCTCATCCACTTCCGGTATCTGTTCCGCCAAATGCATGTGGAAAGGTCTGTCGTTTGCGAGCTCTTTCAACCTTCCAAGATCATCCGGTGCGACGGCGCGCAAGCTGTGCGGGGCCAGCCCCATGCCGCAGTCATCCGGTAAAGCAGCAACGGATTTGCCTGCACTCTCATACAATTTCTGGAATTGCTCAAAATTGTTCCCAAAGCGGATTTGGCCGGGCCCGAGATCACGTTTGTCACATCCTCCATATTGGTAATGAACGGGCAAGAGCGTCAGGCCGATACCGGTTTGGGCAGCAGCAGAGGCAACCCTGTCCGAGGTTTCGGAAAGTTTCTCATACGGTGTACCGCCCGGCTGATGATGCAGGTAGTGGAATTCCACATTGGTCGAGTATCCGGCTTCCAGCATCTCCATCTGTACGAATGCCGTGATGGCCTCGATGTCATCCGGTGTCAGCTGATCCAGAAAACGATACATCAGCTTCCGCCATGTCCAGAAACTGTCGCCCGTATCCGGTCCGCGTTTTTCGGTCAATCCGGCCATGGCCCGCTGGAAAGCATGGCTGTGTGCATTTACAGGCGATGGTAGAAGGATGTCGACAAAAAGCGCATCAGAGCATGGAGTTTCATTGGTTTTAGCTGGCCCGATCCTGCCATCATCCAAGACTTCAATACTGACATTTTCAGCCCATCCATCGGTCAGCAGAGCAGATTTGGCAAACAACACAGACACGGTTCATTCCACTTGACAGGGTTATTATGTATAGACATATTATCACAATCTGAACCCGGTGCAATCTGTTCATCATGCTTATAACCAACATAAATATGGCCACTATGGCAGCGCCAAACGCCTATGGGATGGTTGAGAATGCTGCGGTTGTAATAGAAGGCGAAACAATTGCCTGGTCGGGGAAACTGGACAGTTTGCCAGCTCACTACAATCATTTGGAAGAGCTGGATTTTGAAGGACGTCTGGTTACCCCGGCCCTGATTGATTGTCACACACATGTTGTCTTTGGCGGGAACCGTGCGAAGGAATTCGAGATGCGCCTCGAAGGCGCAAGCTATGAAGAAATTGCGCGTGCCGGTGGCGGAATCGTTTCAACAGTAACGGCAACGAGGGCTGCGAGTGAGCCTGAACTGCTGGAAAATGCCCTCACGCGTGTTGATGCCTTGATCGCTGAAGGGGTGGCAACGTTAGAGGTTAAGTCAGGCTACGGCCTTGATGTTGATACAGAATTGAAAATGCTTCGCGTTGCCCGACAGATTGGACAGCAACGGGATGTCAAGGTTGCTACCAGCTTTCTCGGCGCCCATGCCGTGCCGAAATCACATTCCGGAAAGTCATCGGAATATATTCATGAGGTTTGTTTGCCTGCTCTGGAAGCAGCCCATGCAGAAGGGCTTGTTGATGCTGTGGACGGGTTTTGTGAAGGCATTGCATTTTCACCGGAAGAAATCCGGGTTGTCTTTGAAAAGGCGAAAGAGCTTGGCATTCCGGTGAAACTCCATGCCGAACAGCTTTCCAATCTCGGCGGCGCCAAACTTGCGGCAGAATTTGGAGCCACGTCTGCAGATCATCTGGAATATCTGGATGAGGGAGGTGTTGCGGCAATGGCAAATGCCGGTTCTGCGGCAGTCATCTTGCCGGGTGCGTTTTATACTTTGCGTGAAACACGGATGCCGCCAATTGACCTCTTCAGAAAACACAATGTGCCAATGGCGATAGCAACGGATTGCAATCCGGGGTCTTCCCCACTTGCTTCGCTGCTGCTCACCATGAACATGGCCTGCACCCTGTTCCGAATGACGCCACTTGAAGCGATGGCAGGTGTCACGAGAAATGCGGCAAAGGCTTTGGGTTTTGCAGACCGGGGTACGATAGAGACCGGCAAGCGCGCTGACATGTGCATATGGGATGTCGAACATCCGGCTGAGCTTTCCTACAGGATCGGTTTCAATCCTTTGTACAAGCGTGTTTTCGGAGGTGTGTTTTGATTACACTTTCTCCAGGGAATGTGCCGCTTGGCGAGCTAGAAACGATTTACCGTTGTGGAACGCCTGTTCAACTGGTCGAGGACGCCTGGCAAAAGATCGAACTTTCATCGCAGAGGGTTGAACATGCCATACAGTGTGAAATCCCGGTTTATGGTGTAAACACCGGCTTCGGCAAGCTTGCCAATATTTCGATTGCACAGGGAGATACAGCGCAGTTGCAACGCAATCTTGTGCTTTCCCATTGTTGCGGTGTGGGTGAAAACACGCCAGCTGAAATTGTCCGCCTGATGATGGTCCTGAAGGTAATGTCGCTGGCACGGGGAGCGTCCGGTGTTAAACGGGAAACCGTTGAGTGTCTGCTTTACATGATTGCTAAGAATGTCATTCCGGTTGTTCCTACCCAAGGGTCTGTCGGCGCCTCCGGCGATCTGGCACCGCTCGCCCATATGGCAGCAGTAATGATGGGAGAGGCTGAAGCGGTTTATGACGGCAATAAGATACCCGGTAGGGATGCTTTGAAACTTGCTGGAATCAAGCCAGTCATTTTAGGTCCCAAGGAAGGCCTTGCCCTTATCAACGGGACACAATTTTCAACTGCTTATGCATTGGCCGGATTGTTCGAAGCCTGGTGCAATGCCCAGAATGCCATTCTGGCGAGTGCCCTTTCAACCGATGCAATCATGGGGTCGACGGCACCATTGCGGCCGGAAATCCATGAGCTTCGCGGGCATCGGGGACAAATCGAAGTGGCGGCCGTTATGCGCAAGCTTATGGATGGGTCGGAAATCCGGGAAAGCCATCGCGAAGATGATGCCCGTGTTCAAGACCCTTATTGTATCCGTTGCCAGCCGCAGGTGACAGGTGCCGCGATGGACCTGCTGCGGCAGGCGGCAGGGGTCCTTCAAATTGAAGCGAATGCGGTGACAGACAATCCGCTTGTTACTGAGGCAGGCATATTTTCCGGAGGTAATTTCCATGCGGAACCTGTTGCGTTTGCCGCTGACCAGATCGCGCTTGCAATTGCCGAGATTGGTGCGATTTCGCAACGCCGCATTGCACTGATGGTTGATCCGGCCCTTTCCTTTGACTTGCCGCCATTCCTGACCCCTGAACCAGGTCTTAATTCAGGCTACATGATTGCCGAAGTGACGACTGCTGCCCTGATGAGCGAGAACAAGCATCTGGCCAATCCATGCTCGACGGATTCAACCCCGACAAGTGCCAATCAGGAAGATCATGTTTCAATGGCTGCACATGGTTCAAGACGGCTGATGCAAATGAATGCCAACCTTTCTAACATACTCGGGGTAGAGTATTTGTGTGCTGTCCAAGGAGTAGAATTCCGTACGCCACTGAAAACCAGCAAGCCGCTGCAGCAGGTTATCTCCCGTTTGCATCAGGATGTAGCTCCGCTGGAAGAAGACCGGTATCTTGCAGGAGATCTGGCGGTGATGTCCAAGCTGGTCAGGGATGCTTCGTTGATCAAGGCATTACCTGAGATGGAAATGCCGAAGCTGGGAGTGCAATAATGGAGCCGGTAGAGATCGTTCAGGGCGACAGTCCTGTTGTGCTGGGTTTGCCGCATACCGGGACATTTGTGCCGGAAGCAATTTTCGAGCGCCTGACGCCGCTGGGTAGAACGCTTGGCGATACGGACTGGCATATTCACAAGCTATATGACGGTCTGCTGAACAATGTCACGACTGTCCGGGCGACCTTCCATCGTTACGTTATAGACGCGAACCGCGATCCGTCCGGTGAAAGCCTGTATCCCGGACAAAACACGACCGGAATGGTTCCCGTGATCAATTTTGATGGTGAGCCGTTGTGGGTTGCCCAACCTGATGAAGCGGAAATCGAACAGCGAAGGCTGGCATTCCACTCAGTCTACCATGCTGCTCTGGAACAGGAACTGAGGCGCGTACATGCAAAGCATGGGGTTGTGATTTTGTATGACTGTCATTCGATCCGCTCAAACATTCCTTTTCTTTTTGAAGGCACGTTGCCTGATTTCAATATCGGAACCAATAACGGGAAGACTTGTGCGCCGGAAATCGAGACAGCAGTTGAGAAGATTTGTGAGGCAGCCGGAGGCTTTTCTTCGGTGACCAATGGCAGGTTCACAGGGGGCTGGACGACGCGTCATTATGGAAACCCCTCGAAGAGTTTTCACGCTATCCAGATGGAACTTGCACAATCAACGCATCTGGAAACAGAAGAAGTGCCTTTCCATTACAGCGCTGAAAAAGCGGAAAAATTACGCGTTCCCTTGAAGGAAATTCTTAAAACACTGGAAAGCATTGCCCTGGAACCTGGAGCAAACACATGACGAATCCCCGACATAACACCCGTGACGTATATCCTGACACGGGAAGCGAGATTACCGCCAAGAGCTGGTTGACCGAGGCCCCTATGCGAATGCTGATGAACAATCTGCATCCGGATGTTGCGGAAAACCCCCACGAGCTTGTTGTGTATGGCGGTATTGGACGTGCAGCACGGACCTGGGAAGATTTTGACCGGATTGTTGCCAGCCTCAAGGGACTTGAAAACGATGAGACGTTGCTTGTGCAATCCGGAAAACCGGTTGGGATATTCAAAACGCATGGCGATGCGCCACGAGTTTTGATTGCCAACTCCAATCTTGTCCCGAATTGGGCGAACTGGGATCACTTCAATGAGCTCGATAAAAAGGGCCTTGCCATGTACGGCCAGATGACGGCCGGATCCTGGATCTATATCGGCACCCAGGGCATAGTGCAGGGCACTTATGAAACCTTTGTTGAAGCCGGGCGGCAACATTATGGTGGTGATCTCAAAGGCAAGTGGATACTGACCGGTGGTCTTGGTGGCATGGGCGGTGCCCAACCGTTGGCAGCGGTCATGGCGGGGGCCTGTTGTCTGGCAGTCGAGTGTGATGAAACGCGTGCTGATTTCCGGTTGCGGACCAAGTATCTCGATGAAAAAACCCATTCGCTGGATGAGGCCCTTGAGATGATCAATCAGTGGACTTCTGCAGGTGAAGCGAAATCGGTTGGTTTGATCGGCAATGCAGCGGATGTGTTTTCTGAACTGGTGGAAAGAGGTGTAAACCCGGACATTGTTACGGATCAAACTTCTGCACATGATCCGATACATGGCTACCTTCCTCAAGGCTGGAACGTGGCCGAATGGCGTGAAAAACAGGAAAGTGATCCAAAAGCGGTCGAGAAAGCAGCACGGGCATCAATGAAAGTCCACGTCAAGGCAATGGTCGATTTCTGGAATGCCGGTGTTCCTACACTTGATTACGGGAATAACATCAGACAGGTGGCCAAAGAAGAAGGGTTGGAAAATGCATTTGCGTTTCCGGGCTTTGTGCCTGCATATATCCGTCCGCTGTTTTGCCGCGGCATAGGGCCGTTCCGGTGGTGTGCCTTGTCAGGTGATCCGGAGGACATTTACAAGACCGATGCCAAGGTCAGGGAACTGGTGGATGATCCCCATCTACACAACTGGCTGGACATGGCCCGCGAACGGATATCGTTTCAGGGCCTTCCTGCGCGCATCTGTTGGGTTGGACTGGGTGTGCGCCACAAGCTTGGTCTTGCTTTTAACGAGATGGTGCGGACCGGAGAACTGTCAGCGCCAGTTGTCATCGGCCGTGATCATCTGGACAGCGGCTCGGTTGCGTCTCCCAACCGTGAAACAGAATCCATGAAAGACGGCTCAGACGCGGTTTCCGACTGGCCGCTTTTGAATGCGCTTCTCAATACTGCCTCAGGTGCTACATGGGTGTCACTGCATCACGGTGGTGGTGTTGGCATGGGCTTCTCGCAGCATTCAGGCATGGTGATCTGCTGTGATGGAACAGAAGATGCAGATCGCCGGATAGAGCGTGTATTGTGGAATGATCCTGCAACGGGTGTCATGCGCCATGCCGATGCAGGATATGAAGATGCAATTGCCTGTGCTCAAGAGAACGGTTTGCGTCTGCCGGCGATTACCGGCTGATTGTGCAATGCCAGACTTCAAATTTTCCGCGAATACGGGTTTTCTGTGGTGTGAATTACCATTTCCGGAACGTATCCGGAAAGCCGGAGAGTTCAAGTTTGACGCAGTCGAATTCCATGACGAAGCACAACGCCATGACCTGAATACAATTGCTGGCCTCCTTGAAGAGCATGATTTGCCCCTGATTTCCATGAACACCGGCATGGGTGAAAATTTCGGGACTGCAGCGCTGCCGGGCTGTGAACAGGAAACGAAATCTGCAATAGATGCTGCAATCACCACTGCAGAAACGTTAGGGGCGCACGCAATTCATGTTCTGAGCGGATGCGCGCACGGAAAAGAAGCAAGGAAGACATTTGTTTCCAGTCTCACGTATGCACTTGAAAGAACAACGAAAACAATACTGATTGAGCCGATTTC
>JBCCYR010000100.1:0-8065 GCA_039189355.1 Pseudomonadota bacterium | reverse complement strand
GCCAGCCAGGTTTATGTGCGTTCCAAAGGCAAGAAGGCAACAGAATGCGGGTTTCATTCCGTCACCCATACGCTGCCGGAAGAAACCTCGGAAGCTGATCTTCTGGGGATGGTTGAAAGCCTGAATTCGGATCCGGCGATTGACGGCATTCTGGTTCAACTGCCGCTGCCGAAGCATATTGATGAAGGCAAGGTTATCCAGACAATCGCACCTGAAAAGGATGTTGACGGTTTTCACTTCATCAATGTTGGCAAATTGGGAACGGGAGAGACAGATACAGCATTCGTGCCGTGCACGCCTGCCGGGTCCATGGTCCTGCTGAGAAAGGCGCTTGGAACGGATGATCTTTCCGGCATGAATGCCGTTGTTGTTGGGCGCTCCAATATCGTTGGCAAGCCGATGTTCAACCTTCTTCTGAGTTCCAATGCAACTGTCACAGTTGCCCATTCGCGGACGAAGGACCTGCCGGAACTCTGCAAATCCGCCGACATTCTCGTTGCCGCAGTTGGCCGGCCTGAAATGATCAAGGGGGATTGGGTGAAGCCGGGAGCCGCCGTCATTGATGTTGGCATCAACCGCATTGACGCGCCCGAAAAAGGTGAAGGGAAATCCCGTCTTGTAGGTGATGTTGCCTATGATGAAAGCGCAGACGTTGCCGGTTCAATCACACCTGTTCCTGGTGGTGTTGGCCCCATGACAATTGCAATGCTCATGGCAAATACGCTTGAAAGTGCATGCCGCAGGGTAGGCGTTGAAGCACCGACTTACTGATTCGAAACCAGTCAGATCAAATAAGTCTGGGGATCATCAATGGGCTTGTTGTTTGAACTTGCCATGATGCCTTTAACGCACCGGATTACCATCCATATGGCGATTACAAAGAACAGCAGGAAGCCGATCAGGACAAAAATGAGTGCAAAAGAGATAAGGCTTGCCACAAGTCCGATCCAGAAAGTCCGGATTTGATAGGTGTAGTGGCTGTCTACATCTTCTCCCGCTTTTCCCCGCGACATATAAGCGAATACAAGTCCGACGATCGGTATAAGTGGAATCAGAAACCCCAAAAGATACAATGTGTAGTTCAGGGTGGCATTTTTCATGCCGGGCGTTGTGTAACTTTCCGGATCGTTCCCACCCGCTTGTGGTGTGTTGTTCAAATCGGACATGCGAGAATCTCCTGACGATATTATGATCGAATTTCGGAATCACACGGCACCAGCTTTCCGATATTAGCCGATCCTAAACGGCCAATCGCAACTTTCAAGTGACAGCATGTATTTCGAAGTGGACAGCCGAAAACACCTGCGATAGTCCGTCTCTCAGTTCAGATACTCAAAAGGATGATATGGGATGGATCCGCGGTTTATTGACGGCAAGGCAGTGGCATCGCGTGTGTTGGCTGAAACCAAAGCCGGGTTTGAAGCATTGGGCGGTCCGGCTGGTCGTCTTGTTTCCATTTCTATCGGAGACGTTGACGAAATTGCTGTTTACATCCGCAATCAGGCGCGCGGTGCTGAACGGGCAGGGATACCTTTCGATGATCAATACTGGCCTGGCGATCTGACCCAGGAAGACTGCAAGGCAAGAATTGTGCAGATGAATGATGATCCGGAGGTGATCGGGATTATACTTCAGCGCCCTGTCCCTGAGCATATCAATGTGCGGTCATTGCAGTCAGCGATCCATCCACTAAAGGACGTGGAAGGCATGAACCCGGCATCAATCGGTAACATTGTCTACAATGATCTGGCGCTTGCTCCCTGTACTGCCGCTGCTTCCGTGGAATTGATCCGGGAAACCGGACTGAAGATGAAGGGGCTAGAGGTCGTGATGATCGGGCATTCCGAGATCGTCGGCAAGCCGGCGGCATTCATGCTGATGGCTGAAGGTGCGACCGTTACTGTATGCCATCACATGACACGATCGGTAGCTGCACACTCGCGCCGCGCTGATGCCGTGCTCGTTGCGGTCGGCATTCCGCACTTTCTCAAGGCAGACATGGTCAAACCCGGTGCTGCTGTTATCGATATCGGGATCAACCAGATAACCGATGAGGACGGCACTGCGAAAATTGTCGGCGATGTTGATACTGATGCTGTCGTTGAAGTTGCCAGTTGGGTCAGCCCGGTGCCCGGTGGGGTGGGGCCTGTGACAGTGGCAATGCTGATGCGTAATGCGCTGCGGGCGCAAGAACGCCAAAGAGAGGCCGGCTGGATTTAGATAATCTTCCCGAGTTGTTTAAAGCTTTTCTAAAGCAGCCGGACTATTGATTGAGCAGTCCAAAGTTTGTGAGGCAATTTGATTTGCCTGATCCACAGATACGGCCGAATATGTTGAACAATGACATCTTACGTTATAGTAATACACGATGGAGGGACCAAGGCATGATTTTTGTTGCTGAAACGGTGGATGGCAACACCGTAACCTATACAGACAAGAAACGGTATCTATGGATTTTGTCTATTCTTTCACCGTCTGTTCCGGGAATATGCGCGCTTGTACTATTGTCGGGAGGCGGATTGTTCTGGGCAATAGCGCCGCTCATTTTTTACTACGTCGCCATCCCCGTCTTCGACATGCTGGTTGGTGAAGACACGAGCAACCCTCCCGAAGAGGTGGTCGAGCAACTGTCAGAGGACAATTACTACCGGTTTCTGCTGCATCTGTCCGTACCCGTCTTTTATTTCTCATTCCTGACTGTTGCGGTTGCGGTTGGCACACTTGACCTGCCGGTTTGGGCATTTATCTCAATCGCGCTTAGTGCAGGTGCTGCAAGCGGTAGTGGTCTTACCGTTGGTCATGAACTGGGGCACAAGCAGAACCCTCTCGACAGGCTGGGGGCAAAACTTGTGAATGCTGTAACCGGCTATGCTCATTTTTCTATCGAGCATAACCAGGGACATCATGTCATGGTGGCCACGCCGGAAGACCCTGCATCAGCGCGCTTCAATGAAAGCATATTCAGTTTTGCGTTTCGTGAAATTCCTGGCACTGCGGTAAGGGGCTGGAAGCTTGAAGCACGGCGGCTTGAGAGAAAGGGGCAAGGGTTTTGGACATGGCGCAATGAGTTGCTTCAGGGATATACGATTGCCGGCGTTGTTGCGGCCGTTCTGATTACCTTGTTCGGCTGGATCATGATCCCTTATCTGATCATCCATCATATCGCAGGCTGGTTGCAATTGACGTTTGCCAATTATGTTGAGCATTACGGCCTCAAGCGGGAGAAGAAGGAAAACGGAAAATACGTGCCCTGTGAACCGCGCCATTCCTGGAACACAAACCACATTGTATCAAACCTGATCCTGTTTCATCTGCAGAGACATTCTGACCATCATGCAAACCCCATGCGACCCTATCAGTCTTTGCGTGATTTCAAGGAACTGCCGCGTCTGCCAAGCGGATATCCGGGGAGTTTTGTTTTGGCACTGTGTCCGCCATTATGGTTCAGGGTCATGAATCCGAAAGTGCTTGCATGGGCGGATGGTGACATGGCGAAGGTCAATACCGGCGTATAAATAAATAATCGGGGCTGGGGAGCCTGGACCTGGAGGGGGATTAATGAAGGAAGTTGGCTTACCGGTCGCGCTTGCGATCATCATGTTTGGCATGGGGCTTGGCCTTACAGTTGCTGATTTCACGAGGGTGTTCAGCAGACCCAGGGCATTTGTTGTTGGCACATTTCTCCAGATTGCCAGTCTTCCGATACTGGCATTCCTGATTGTATCGATCTTTCCGATGTCTGCGCCGTTCGCAGTCGGCATGATGATACTGGCTGCTTGTCCCGGTGGTGTTACTTCAAACATTCTGACCTATATCGGCAAAGGCGATGTCGCCCTCTCGGTATCGCTGACTGCTATTATCAGTTTGGTCGGGTTTGTCACCGTGCCATTGATCACCGGATGGGCGCTGAACAATTACATGGGTGAGGCAGCACCAGAATTGCCTATTGCAAAAACCATGATCGGAATTTTGCTGATCACTACGGTGCCTGTCATTCTGGGGATGATTGTGCGCCGGATCAACTCTGGATTTGCTGACAAGGCCGAAAAGGTTTTCGGTCCGCTTTCCATGATTGTCTTTATCGTCGTGGTAATAGGAGCGCTGATTGCCGAGCGGGAAAATGTGGTGACCTATATTGCCCAAACCGGTATCCCGGCAATTGTTCTCAACATCATTACCATGGCAGTCGCCGGAGGAATTGCTGTGCTTATGGCTATCCCGCGCGACCAGCGGACTGCCATTACGCTTGAATGTGGGCTGCAGAACGCGACGCTTGGTATTACGGTTGCTGTTACCTTGCTTGATCGCACGGATATTTCCGTTCCGGTTGCAGTTTACGGTCTTTTGATGTTGTTCACCGGGTTTGGATATGCGATGTGGGCAAAGTCGCGTGCCCAGTCCGGATAGAAATTTGAGCAAGTCAAACTCCCAAAAGCCTGAAACCATCGCTGCAAGATTATCCGGATTCACTGATGCCGGCTCCGGTGGCGTTGTGCCTCCCATGCAGCCTTCGACAACGTTTGTCCGGGATGAAGACTACAATCTTGTATATCCCGAAAACTCTTACGGCCGCGACAACAACGATCAGGTCAGGTTGGCCGAGAAAATCATCTGCCAGCTGGAAGGCGGTGAGGATTCATTGCTGTTTGGTTCCGGCATGGCTGCGATTTCGGTCCTGTTCTCAAGCCTGAAGCGCGGGGAAAAACTCATCGTTCAGTCAGGTATTTATTGGGGCACAACCGCTCATATCCGTTCGTTTTGCGAACATCGCGAAATTACCCTGATTGAGGCTGACGCTTCTGATACGGATGCTTTAACGCAGCTTGTATCCAGGGAAGAACCTGCAATGGTGTTTGTTGAGACGCCATCCAATCCCTGGATAAAGGTATGCGATGTGGCGGCCCTTGCGGTGGCTACAAAACAGGCAAGTTCTTTCCTGGCAGTTGATGCTACTGCGGCGACACCCGTGCTGATGCAACCACTCGCAATGGGTGCTGATGTTGTTGTGCATTCTGCAACAAAGGCAATAAACGGGCACTCTGATGTGTTGGCCGGAGTGTTGACCTGTTCTGATACGTCAAGCCGGGTTTGGCAGCATGTAACCCGCGAACGTCATGGTGCCGGTGCCATTCTTTCCGCACAGGCTGCATGGCTGCTTATTCGCGGAATGCGGACGTTACCGCTTCGAATGGCGCGCATGTGTGAAAACGCCCTTGAAATCGCAAGATTTCTTGATGGTCATGAAAAGGTTTCCGAAGTCTGGTATCCGGGCCTAGAAACTCATAACGGTCATTCGCTTGCGAAAAGACAAATGCATGGTGGGTTTGGATATCTCATGTCTTTCCTTGTCCGGGGCGGTAAGGAAGAAGCACTCGCATTCTGCAGACATCTGCACGGTATCCATCGCGCAACATCACTGGGGGGTACAGAGAGTCTCGTTGAACACCGTCACACAATTGAAGGTGACCTTACCGGATGCCCCGAGAACCTTATTCGCCTGTCGGTCGGTATCGAGAACCTGGAAGACCTCAAGTCTGAACTCGATGATGCACTCTCAAAAACTTAAGGTCAGCCTGTACGTACAGGCTGACCTTGATAAATCCATCTGATTTTGTGGTTTTACCCGCCCTGTTTTACAATTACAGGGGTGAGAAGGTCACCGAAGTTACCGTTGCCGCAATGGTGGCGGGCAGAGCGGATGAGTTCCACTGAAACACCGGCCTCAACGGCTTTCATCACCGATTGATTGAGGCGGTGAAGATCATTTGCGACCATGCGGATGGCAGCCTGCTCATCGGTTGTCATTGCGGAAGCCATTTCCTCTGAACGTTCTTTCACGGGTGGCTTTGTACTCATTTTATGCTCCTTTTTCCGGTATTCGCTGCGCCGGAATGATTCATCTTTGAGGTTAGAATTACTGTAATTATTTTACAGGGCAACGCGCAATCTCGTTATAAATCACAGAAAATGCCCAATTTCGGGTGATTTTGTAGGTTTCTTTACTCTCCATTGTGTAAATCTGTAAAAAATTGTAAATTTTACTCTCTCACTCGTATCACGCCTGATGGCATGACGACAATCACAAGAGTACGCAATGGCAGAACAAAAAATATTTGCAGGCCCCAGAATAAGACGTATCCGCGCCGGTCTCAACCTGACCCAGATCGCAATGGCTGAAGAACTGGGTATTTCTGCCAGTTATCTGAATCTTATTGAACGCAATCAGCGTCCGCTTACTGTTCAACTGCTGCTCAAACTTGCAAGCACATACAAACTTGATCTGGATGAACTTCAGGGAGCAGGGGATGAGAACCTGTTGAGCCAGCTCAAGGAGGCATTCTCAGATCCGCTTCTGGCAGGCGAAATTCCGGACCGTTCCGAACTGATCGAATTTACGGAAGCCACTCCCAATGTGGCTTCTGCCATGGTGAAACTGTATCGCGGCTATCGTGAGTCTCTTGACCGCTTGTCCGGACTTTCGAGCATGATGGCTGAAGAAGGCTCTGATGCCTTTGTTACCGCTGCCCGTCTTCCGGTAGATGAAATGCGCCAGGCGGTTGAGCAGCGTTCCCCGTACATTCCTGCAATCGAGCAGGCAGCACAAAAGCTGCTTGAGCAGATTGATGTAAGCGACGGGTTGCTGGCGGGCATGCGGCGCTGGCTAACCCGGGAGCAGGGGCTGGTGGTTCAGATCATGCCGGTCGAAGCCATGCCGGATTGGCGCCGGCGTTTTGACAGGCACTCGAACCGGTTGCTTATTTCTGAACGGCTGTCGCCTGCAGACCAGCTTCAGGAAGTTGCCCAAGAGGTCGCGTTGCTGGCTGAAAACCAGCTTATTGAGGAAGAGGTGGGGTTTTTGAAACTTACCTCGGATGAGGCGAGAAGGCTTGCGCGATTTGAATTTGCGAGATTTCTCGCGCTTGCGATGATCCTGCCCTATGACAAGTTCCTGACGACTGCAAGGCGGCTACGATACGATATCAACCTGCTGCGGTCCCGTTTTGGCGTCACGTTTGCACAGGCCGCATGGCGGCTTACCATGCTGCAAAAAACCGGTCAGGCTGCAGTGCCGTTTTTTGTAATGGAAACGGATGCTGCCGGAAACCGGATCAGGCGTGCAGGAGCCAATGGTTTTCCGGTCACAAGGTTTGGTGGTGATTGTCCTAAACTGGTCGTGCATCAGGCTTTTGGAAGTCCGGGCCAGATCTTTGCCGAAGCGGTAGTCACTCCGCAAGATGCAAAATTCGCTGTCCTCGGGAGAACGATCGAAGGGCTGCGATCAGGCTATTTTGACCGCCCGCAGCGGACCGCATTGCTGGTTGGGTTTGATATCGCTTACGCATCTGAAGTCGTTTACGGTGATGGTCTTGTAGGTGAGAATGCCCGTGAACCTGTGCCGATTGGTCCGGGATGCAGGCTTTGTGAGAGGCCGGGTTGCATCACACGTGCGCATCCACCGCTAACGCGGCCACTCGGACTTGATGAAATGGTGCGTGGTGTATCTGCCTTTGATTTTCAATAAACCTGTCAGCCGCGAGGTGGCCGGAACAGGTATACTACCAACCATACAGGAACGATTACCATCGACCCCAGTATGATATTCGGCATTGCCCAGCGAAATCCCTGTTCCAATCTCAGCATGACGTTTTCCGGTGTCATGCCCAGCTCAAGCAAAATCTGTTCTGCGGACAGATCAAGCGTGGTAAGTACAACGCCGGTTATGAGCGATGCAATGCTGATTTTTATTATGGTAGATAACGCTTTGAGCATTACTTGTTGCCATTCATGTTTGCACAGAATTTAGTAGATTCTCATGCCAGATGGAATAGTCCCGCCTTAATGGCAGTTAACCGGTCTGTGATGCATCGGAACATGTCTGGCCATTTCTCCTAGTTGGAGATGGTTTCCGGCTCTTCTTCCGTGCCGTTTTTTTGTGGTGCAAGGCTGGATTTCTTCAGTGTAACCAAGGGAGCCCTAAGCGTTCCGCCTATGAACAGTCTTTCAGGTTCCGGTCCCTGTTCAGTGATCTCCTGAGCGCGGAGTGCGAGATTGCCCTGGCGTAAAT
>JBCCYR010000099.1:0-8072 GCA_039189355.1 Pseudomonadota bacterium | reverse complement strand
GACAGGGTTCTGTTTTGGCTGTGGCAGAACGCGCGATGAAATAGGGGGATGGACCGGCTATTCGGACGAGCAACGCGACGAAATCATGCAAACTCTGGATGGCCGTCTTTCAACCGTGGAACGCAAACCGCGTCGGGAAACACGGCGAACCAGACTGCGCAGGGAAAAAGCAGCAATATAGTAGTGCAAGATCACCTGTTGCTAAGCGAGACTGACAAAAAACCGGATCGCGACAATCACCAGGAACACTCCAAACCCTATTTCAAGTTGACGCTTGTCCAGCGCATGCGCAAGCTTAACACCAATCGGCGCGACCAGTAGCGTTACGGGTATGATAATCAGCACCATCAGAAGATTGACGAAACCAAGCGAAAAGTCCGGTAGCTCGGGCGCTCCCCACCCTGCCCATATATAGCCGAGCATTCCGGGAATCGAGATCAATACGCCCACGCCTGATGATGTCGCCACCGCCTGATGAATTGGTCTGCCAAACAGGGTCATGAATGTATTGTTGAACACCCCCCCACCAATGCCCATGAAGGTTGAAAAGAAGCCGATAATCCAACCAGCGATGTAGGTACCAATGCCAAGGGGGATGTCGCCAGCTATTTTCCAGCTGTCTTTTCCAAACAGCAGTTTCAGTGCAATCACCAGTGAGAAGAATGCAAAGATTGCGCGCAGCATCCCACTCGAGAGATATGCGGCCACAATGGCAGCAATTATCACCCCTAGGGGTACAACTACAGTAAATGCTTTCAGCAGTTCCATGTCCACTGCGCCCTTGGCGCGATGCCCCATAAAAGACCGGATTGACGTTGGGACAATAATGGCAAGCGATGTTCCCACAGACAGATGCATCCGGATGGCTTCGTCAACGCCCAGAATACCAAGCATTTGGTAAAAGACAGGAACCAGCACTGCCCCGCCGCCAATGCCAAAAAGACCTGCAAGTACGCCCGCAACACCACCCGCGACCAGCAAAGCGGCAACAAAGGGGAGGAGTTCAGCTAAAGGGGGTAGAGATGCCAATGCAGTGACCTGAATTATGAAGAGCCAAACGAATCTGGGGGATTCTGCACAAGGTCAAGACAACAAAAAACCTGCTTGCAAAACAAGCAGGTTTGTCAAAATTCAGTCCCTGCTGGTGTTACAGAACAACAACCGTGGTACCAACCGGCGTACGATTATAAAGATCGATTGCGTGATCATTAATCATGCGAATGCAACCATTTGAAGATGCCGTACCGATTGTCCAGGGCTGGTTTGTGCCATGAATTCGGTAATAGGTATCCCTGTTGCCCTTGTACAGGTAGAGCGCGCGTGCACCCAACGGATTATTT
Organism: Pseudomonadota bacterium; assembly: GCA_039189355.1. Lineage (GTDB taxonomy): Bacteria > Pseudomonadota > Alphaproteobacteria > Rhizobiales > Rhizobiaceae > JAALLB01. Next base: position 6,732 of record JBCCYR010000099.1, on the reverse strand, counting down.
GGTCCACCCGGCACACCGCCTGCATATCTTGCGTACTTTTTCGGTTCACGCCTGATCATGTTCTGCGTTGGTGTCCAGCTTGGCCATTCAGCCTTGCGTTTGATGGTAGCCGTGCCTGACCATGCAAGGGCAGCGCGACCTACACCCACTCCGTACCGGCGGGCTCTTCCTCCACCCTGAATCAAGTACAGGAAACGGTTGTGCGGATCGACAACGATAGTTCCGCGATTGAATTTCCTGCCGTAGCTGACCGTTTGTGGAAGGTGCTTCGGATTTACCTTGAAAGCCTTCCTTTTCTTCTTTGTATGATGTGCAAGCGCACTGGAAACCGGCAGCCCACCGGCACTCATTGCAGCTGTAGTCGCTGCACCAGCAATAAACTTACGTCGACTTAGCATCATATAACCCACTCCATTTTGGATACGCTAAACAAAAAGCCCAAACCCAATCTCAGGATAAATTGCCAAGGCAAATCACACAATATGAACATTGCTCACGACTGCGTGACTATCGTTACATTTGAATTGTATGGTTAATCTTGGGGTTTTTTCTCAAGCAACCAAATCAACGGAAGGGGCAACTGCGGAGAAAGCTTCTTCCAACACTTCCGGCCCTGCTCCGGGCTTTACCGCCCTTGTGCTCAATATCTGACGGTAGGCGCGCGCTCCGGGGATGCCCTGAAACAACCCGATCATGTGTCTTGTGATCTGGTTGAGGCGTCCTCCCGATGACACATGATGTTCGGCATAAGCAGACATTTCAGCCAGAATATACTGTATGCTAACCGGCTCCGTCTTCGCACCGAAAACATTCTGGTCAACTTGCATCAGCAAAGACGGATTGTGATATGCAGCACGGCCAAGCATCACTCCATCAACTTCCCGGAGGTGATGTTCAATCTGCAACCAGTCATCAATACCACCGTTAATGCCGACAAAACGGCATCTGTTTTCCTGTTTCAAACGAAACACACGGTTATAGTCTAGCGGTGGTATATCCCGGTTTTCTTTTGGGCTAAGCCCTTCAAGCCAGGCTTTTCTTGCATGAACCCAAAGCCCATCCGCACCCTGTTTCCACACCTCTTCTGCCAGATTGTTCAAAGCGGTTTCAGTGTCCTGTTCATCCACGCCGATACGGCATTTAACGGTAACAGGGATACCGACGGCTTCTTTCATGGTCGCCACACATCGCCCCACAAGTTGCGGTTCCCGCATCAGACAGGCTCCGAATGTTCCGGACTGCACCCGGTCAGAAGGACAGCCCACATTCAAGTTGATTTCATTGTAGCCGAACTGCTCACCAATTCTGGCAGCTTCGGCAAGCTTTGCGGGGTCGCTGCCTCCCAGTTGAAGCGCAAGTGGATGTTCGGCTTGATCAAAGCCCAGAAGATATTCCCGGTCACCGTGAATGATGGCATCCGCAACAACCATCTCGGTGTATAGCAAAGCCCTCTTTGTCATTATCCGGTGGAAATAGCGGCAATGCCTGTCCGTCCAGTCCATCATGGGAGCAATAGCGAACCTTGGGCCGCTCTTCGGATAATATGTATCGAGATACTTCATGATGCAGCCATTACCGCAAATTCAGGCAACAAAAAAGCCCGCATCCAATGATGCGGGCCTTAAACCTTTTAGCGGGAAGAATTACTCTTCGCCTTCACGTTCCTTGAGCGCAGCGCCAAGAATGTCACCAAGAGAAGCACCGGAGTCTGTTGAACCGTATTGGGCAACAGCTTCCTTCTCCTCAGCAATTTCAAGAGCCTTGATGGAAACGGTGATCCGGCGGGTCTTCTTGTCAAACTGGATGATGCGTGCATCAACCTTCTGCCCGACAGAGAAACGCTCGGGACGTTGCTCATCACGATCACGGGAAAGATCAGAACGCTTGATGAAGGTTGTCAGCTCAGTGTCAGCAATGGAGACTTCCAGTCCGCCATCCTTGATCTCAAGAACTTCACAGGTAACGATTGCATTCTTGCGCAGCGCACCTGATTCAGCAGCTTCACCAACAGGATCGCCACCAAGTTGCTTGATGCCCAGTGAGATGCGTTCTTTCTCGACATCCACATCAAGAACTACGGCCTTGACCATGTCGCCCTTGTTGTAGTCCTCGATTGCTTCTTCGCCGGACCTGTTCCAGTCAATGTCTGACAGGTGAACCATGCCATCCACATCGTTTTCAAGACCGATGAACAAACCAAACTCTGTCTTGTTCTTGACTTCGCCTTCAACTTCAGTGCCGACCGGATACTGTTCCGCAAACGCACCCCATGGATTATCGAGGGTTTGCTTCAGACCCAGAGAGATACGGCGCTTGGAAGGATCAACCTCAAGCACGATGACTTCCACTTCCTGAGAGGTGGAAACGATCTTGCCCGGATGCACGTTCTTCTTTGTCCAAGACATTTCAGAAACGTGGATCAGGCCTTCAATGCCGGGCTCGATTTCAACAAACGCACCATAGTCGGTGATGTTTGTAACGCGTCCGGTGATTTTCTTCTCAAGCGGATACTTCTCGTCGATTGAATCCCATGGATCGCTTTCAAGCTGCTTCATGCCGAGGGAAATACGGTGCGTATCCTGGTTGATGCGAATGATCTGAACCTTGACCGTCTGGCCGATGTTCAGGATTTCGCTTGGATGGTTGACGCGGCGCCAGGCCATGTCGGTAACGTGGAGAAGACCATCGATGCCACCAAGATCAACGAATGCACCGTAGTCGGTAACGTTCTTGACCACACCTTCAACGACCTGACCTTCTTCAAGGTTCTGGACGATTTCAGAACGCTGCTCTGCACGGCTTTCTTCGAGGATTGAGCGGCGGGAAACAACAATATTGCCGCGACGGCGGTCCATCTTCAAAATCTGGAACGGCTGCGGGTTGTTCATCAATGGCGTTACGTCACGGATCGGACGGATATCCACCTGTGAGCGCGGCAGGAATGCCATTGCGCCATCCAGATCAACAGTAAAGCCACCCTTGACCTGATTGTAGATAACGCCTTCCACTTTCTGGCCGTCTTCGAACAGTTTTTCGAGACGTACCCAGCTTTCCTCGCGGCGGGCCTTCTCGCGGGAAAGAACCGCTTCACCCATCGCATTTTCAACACGATCGACATAAACCTCGACTTCGTCGCCGATGTTCATGGAACCGTCGCGCCCTGCAGCGCCGAATTCTTTCATTGCAACGCGGCCTTCAACCTTGAGGCCAACGTCAATCACTGCCAGATCCTTTTCAAATCCGGTAATTACACCTTTTACGACAGCGCCTTCCACCACGTCATGGGTTTCAAAGGACTGTTCCAGAAGAGTTTCAAACTCTTCCATACTTGCACTGGTTGTCATGGAGTCTCCTGTACAGAACGGCTGACCTCAAATTCGTGTCTTGGGAGATGCAGTTCCGAAATGCGCTACGGGTTTGTGTTTCCTTGTCCAAAGCCCTTTGCCGGTTCAACTTGAGGTGCCGGAATGTAGCGCGATAAAGGGAATTGGATCGCTAATGTTCCGATAAAGTCTTCTCGACCAGCGCCAAGGCTGTCTGGAACGCTGCTTCTATACTCATTTCTGTAGTATCAATCAAGTGGGCATCTTTCGCCGGTTTCAACGGACTGTCGGCCCTGCCCATGTCACGCTCATCACGGCGCTTGATGTCGTCAAGAATGTTTTCATAACTTGAGCCACCGCTCTTTTCGTCCATCTCGCGGTGACGGCGCCCGGAACGCGCTTCAGGCGACGCAGTTATATAAAGCTTTACATCAGCATCAGGACAAACAACCGTTCCGATATCCCGCCCATCCAGAACCGCCCCTTTACCGGACGTCGCAAACTTACGCTGCATTTCGACGAGCAGTTTCCTGACATTGCTCATGACAGCAATTTTGGATGCCGCCTCTCCTACTTCGTGCGCAGACAGCACCTCGCGATCGAGTTTCGCAAGATCAAGGTTTTCGGCAACGATCTCTGCCAGTTCTTCCCGGTCCAGCGGAAGGCCTGATTGCAGCAACGCGTGGCCAACCGCACGGTAGGTCAGTCCGGTATCCAGATGCGGCAGATCAAAATGCTCCGCCAGCCGCCGTGCAAGCGTGCCTTTTCCGGAAGCAGCCGGGCCGTCAATGGCGATTGTGAGGGGATTCTGTTGCATTGGAGTGATTTAGCAAAAACGTCTCAATAGGTGAAGCCAGATGCGGTAAATTCAATTCAGGAGTCTGACTTCCCTGCAAGCAGCAGATTTTCCCGAAAGATAGTATACAAGCCGGTACATATCACAACCGTTGCGCCCAGAATCGTAAATGTATCCGGACTTTCACTGAAGACAAGAACGCCAATAACAACAGAGAACAGCAAGCGCGTATATCGAAAAGGAGTTACCACCGCAGTATCCCCTACCCGCATCGCCACAACGATACCGTAATAGCCGGTGACACCAAAAATAACCGCCCCGGCAAAATACATGGCTTCAGTTTTTGACACTGAAACCAGAGCTTCTGAACTCATGAACATCACCAGGATTCCAGCCAGAAACAGGGAAGCAAAAGCCTGCGACGATATTACGGTAGAGGCAATATTGTCCGGAATGGTGCGGGTTATGAGATCGCGCGCTGATACGCCAACCACAGAAATCAGGACAAAAAGAACTGAAGCGTCAAAGCCGGTGAACCCCGGTCGTATGATAATCAGCACGCCTATAAAACCCACAAGGATTGCAGCCCAGCGCCGCCAGCCAACCTGTTCGCCCAGGAACAGGGCAGCTCCCATGGTTATCGCCAGAGGTGTAACCTGAAATATCGCAGCAACCGTGGAAATCGGAACCAGTGAAAGGGATTTTACGAAAGCCACGGCTGCCACAGCTTCAGCCAACATGCGGGCAACAGTTGCTTTCGTCCAGTTCCCGGATGCCAATACATTGTGTCCTTTGGCATGCGCAATCCCGGTAAACACGCAGGCGCTACAAATACCAATTGTAATCAAAATCTGACTGATCGAAATCGTACTGGACAGTTGTTTTACAAACATGTCCTCCAGGGCAAATCCGGCCATGGCAGTAACCATCAGCAATATGCCGGTTAAGTTATTCATTGCAGTCTTTCAAAAGAAAAAGCCTGCGCTTAACGCAAGGCTTGCAGGTAGCTTGAAATGTCTGATGCATTAGGAACTCAATCCCGCATCACTGGCAAGCACAATCTCATCTGAAAGCAGTAATTATGTCTGTCGATAATCCCGCGTTTCAAACCTGCAGGGACTGATCAGTGCCAACGTCTGCTTTCCGGAATACCTGCAGCGAAATCCGGGATTGTGCTGAAGACCGCCATGGGCCGGTAATTTACCCTTCAGCGTGTTCCCCCTCTTCCTCGCTCTCGGAAATCCGCTCAACACTCACCACTTTTTCATCAACTGCCGTTTTGAAAACGGTCACGCCCTGGGTCGAGCGGCCGGCGATGCGGATATCGGAGACCGGACAGCGGATCAACTGGCCGCCATCAGTCACCAGCATGACTTCGTCTGTTTCCTCAACCGGGAAGGAAGAAATGAGGTCGCCGTTGCGCTCGTTTACAGCCATCGCAGCAATGCCCTTCCCGCCCCGGCCGGATACCCGGTACTCGTGGCTTGAGGAACGCTTGCCGAAGCCTTTTTCCGAAATGGTCAGGATGAACTGTTCGGATGCCCCCATTTGGATATAGCGCTCTTCCGACAGGTGATGTTCTTCGTCGCCATCCTCTTCATCTACAACTATTTCCGGTTCTTCACCCTCTTCTTCCGCCGCCATCATGGCACGGCGGCGCTTGAGATAGGCAGTCCGTTCCCATGCTTCCGCCTGGGACGGGTTAAGAATGGTCATGGAGATGACGTGGTCGCCATCAGCAAGGTTGATGCCCCGTACGCCCACGGAATTGCGGCCTGCAAATACGCGGATATCCGTAACGGGGAAACGGATCGCCTGCCCTCTGGCAGACGTTAGCAGAACAGTCGCATCTTCCGTGCAGGTTTCAACACCGACAATGCCGTCGCCCTCTACAAGTTTCATGGCAATCTTGCCATTGCGGTTCACAAGCTGGAAATCGGAGAGCTTGTTGCGCCGCACGGTGCCCCGCGTGGTCGCGAACATGATGTCGAGGTTCTCCCAGCTTTCCTCGTCTTCCGGCAGCGGCAGGATCGTGGTGATGGTCTCACCTTGCTGGAGCGGCAGGATGTTGATCAACGCCTTACCACGCGCCTGTGGTGCTGCCAGCGGCAATTTCCAAACCTTGAGCTTGTAGGCAATGCCGCGTGTCGAGAAAAACAGCATTGGCGTATGGGTATTGGCCACAAAGACGCGGGTCACGAAATCCTCGTCCCGCGTGGACATGCCGGACCGTCCCTTACCGCCACGCTTCTGGGCCCGGTAGGTTTCCAGCGGCACACGTTTGACATAACCGTTATGGGAGACAGTCACCACCATGTCCTCGCGGGCAATGAGGTCTTCATCCTCCATGTCGAACCCGCCATCCATGATCTCGGTACGCCGTGGGGTGGCGAATTCCTCTTTAACTTCTGCAAGCTCATCAGAAATGATTTTCATCACCCGGATGCGCGAGGACAGAAGGTCGAGATAGTCAAGGATTTCATCCGCAATTGCCTTCAGCTCGTCACCGATTTCATCACGCCCCAGTGCTGTAAGGCGTTGCAGGCGAAGATCAAGGATTGCACGGGCCTGTTCTTCGGAAAGATTGTAGGTGCCATCGTCGTTAAGCCGGTG
>JBCCYR010000098.1:0-8156 GCA_039189355.1 Pseudomonadota bacterium | reverse complement strand
GATCAGGTGGCAAGCCTGATAAGCGTCAGAGTCATGACGCAGTTGAGGGAACCTGTTGTTTGCCGAGAGCGAACATCGTGTCATGTTCGCGCATCAGATAGTGTGCCAATGAGGCTCCAAATACGGGGAACGAAGCATAAAACAGAAGGTTGGGTTCCTGGCCGGCCAATGGCAGCATTTTGGGAATTGAAACCAGCAGGGTGACCGCATTCATCAGCAATACCCCGCCATAGGTAATCGTTTTGAACATCCCGGCCAGATAGGCGAACAAAAACAGGATTTGCAGGCCACCGATAATGTAAACTGCGGAGATGCCAACCGTAGTGCCGTAAAAGCCGGCATAGATGCCTACATAAGCTTCGGGACGTATTATCTTGAGTGCAGCCCAGACAATCATCAGGATGAATACTGTTACACGTATTACGAGCAGTGAAAGAGCTATGGATTTGTTGTTCATGAAATCAGCTTTGGTTGTTGCGCGCCTGCGCTGTAAGCTTTCGGATACGGATTTTTTCATCGGCGTCAAATTGTAACTGCTCTGCATGATGCTGCTCGAACAATCTCGAGAAAACGATCTGGACATCCTCTCTCATGCGGGAGCAATTGTCCTGCGGTTGAAGCGCAGATATCGCATCTTCCATGATGAGTGCATAACGGTCGGCGATGGCGAGGTGGACAGCTTCATGGACGCGTGCATATTCCTCAAGGTTGTTCCAGGCTTGGGCAAGATCTGCCTTCAGTTTACTTTCGTTGGAATGACGCGGCAGTGTCACCCGCGCTTTCACGTTAATCCTTGCTTTTGAAACTTCGCACTTTCCGTTCAGCCGCTCGTAACGTATGTTGGGCACCATTCTCAAATCTGTAGAGGCGAGTGCTTTGCCAACGCCCGTAACGTTGGGCCCATGAAGTTTGATCTCTTTATCAAGCTCGCCGAAAGTATCACCGGAAACCGTGTAATATCCGACAGAAACAACAGTGCGTTCTCCAACTGCGGTGCAGGCAGCAAGAAACGCAGTCGTACACAAAGCGATTATGCCTGTCTTGTTGATCCGCACGCTACCTCACCAAGTTTGCGCTTTTCACAGTGTAGTTGTTACTTACTTAAACATTGATCAAGTTTTGGCTTGGTCAATACTCCAAACGAATTCGTTACCTTGATCCGGATTTGAAGGCACAAGCCGCGCAAGCATTAATGAAACTACAGCCATTCCTGCGCCTGCAAGAAAAACCGCCGCAGGATTCCACAACCAGATCAGGCCAAACAGTACAGGTATGAATACGGCAGCAATGTGGTTGATCGTGAAAGCAACGCCCGCAGTCGGTGCAATATCTGACGGATCGGCAATCTTCTGGAAATACGTTTTCATGGAAATCGCTATCGCAAACAATGCGTGGTCAATCAGATAAAGGGCAACCGCCAGTTCCCAGCTCGGAACATAGGCATATGCAACAAACACCAGAACCAGGCCGATATATTCCCACGTCAGCATGTTGCGCTCGCCGAAGCGTACAATCATACGTCCGATAAGCGGTGCAATGAACATGAGGAGTAATACATTCGACATGGCCAGCATCATCATCTGAGGTACTGTGAATTCAAACTTCTGCACCAGAAGAAAAGCAGCAAACACAATGAATATCTGGCGGCGTGCACCACCAATAAAGATGAGGGCATAATAGAGCCAGTAGCGTTTCCGCAGAATGAGTTTGGTATGTTGCGGAATGCCCTCCTTGAATATTGGGAAAGCCAGCCAAAGGATCACCGTGCCAATAACTGTCATTGCTCCGGTAACAAGGAAAAGACTTGTAAATCCGAATGCAAACCAACTGCTGGCTATGAGCACGAAGCAAAGTGCCGCAAGTTGCGCAAACGATCCGACCGACAAGATTTTCCCCATGGTTGCAGGGGCCGTTTTCTTTGGCAGCCACTGCAGCGAGAGGGACTGGTGCATGGTTTCGTAGTAGTGGAAGCCCACCGACGAAACGAAGGTGAGAATCAGAAACCCGGTAAATGTCGGGAAAAATCCGGTCAGAGCCGCTGCAGCACCCAATAACAAGAGAGAAATATAAGCCCAGGTTTGCTCACGCCCCCAGAGCAGCAGAAAAACGGCAGCAAAAGACAGAAACCCCGGTATCTCACGTACAGATTGCTGAATGCCCCTCTCCATTCCCGTAAATTTCAGGACTTCCACACCGAAATTGGTATCGAGGTGCATCCAGGGTGCAAAAGCCAATTGCATTACCGCCGCCATTGCCATCAGCAGTATCGCAGGGCTTTGCCATGATTTTTGGCCTGTAGCTAAAGCGGGTGGTGCATTAATCGTCATATCTTTGCGTATCAACGCAACTGTGTGCACGCAAATGAATTCTAACTTTTCTCCGGCGGTGCTTTTTTTGGATGAACGGCAGACTTGATCAATTCCCGAATCTGTTGCCTAATTGTATCGGGCGAACAGGAGGACTCTTAAATGAAGAACATCTTTGGAATTCTTGTGCTGTCAGTAGCTGTTGCATTACCAGCATCTTTGGTCTTTGGTGCTGCGCCTTTTGTGAAATCCGCACCAGAAGTAAAAACCCAAAACGACGTTATTCCTGTCGGAAAATTGCGGCATCGTCACCGGCACTGCCATATTGTTTTTACCTTCGGTCATGCAAAAAAACGCTGCCATACGCATCGTCATAACAAAGTGGCGCATCACGGTCCAACATACCACTGATCCGACTGGTCAGTTAACTTAAGGTTGTTTTGGATGGATTTTGATCGGCGGTTCAGGTAAGCCGCCGAAATGAACAAGTGTTTTTTGCCAAGAACATGGTCTCTCGCTAAAGGGCGCTCCATAGAACTCGGACGCATGTCCGTGATCATGGGGATATTAAATGTGACACCTGACTCTTTTTCGGATGGCGGTGAGTTTGACCGGCTTGAGGAAGCTTTGGCGCAAGCGCTGAAAATGATTGGGGAGGGGGCCTCAATCATTGATATCGGCGGCGAATCCACTCGTCCCGGGGCAAGTCCGGTGACCGCGCAGGAAGAGCAGGACAGGGTACTTCCGGTTATTGAAAGGCTTGCAAAAGAAACCGATATTATCCTCTCGGTTGATACGTACAGGGCTTCGACAGCGGCGCTTGCGCTGAAAGCCGGTGCGCACATCATCAACGACGTATGGGGATTTCAAAAGGACCCGGATATTGCAAGGGTTGCTGCAGAGAATGGCGCAGGCGTCTGTGCCATGCATACCGGGCGTGAACGCACACGCGATCCTGATGTGGTTAAGGATCAAATGGGTTTTCTCGGTAAATCGGTTGAAGCTTTGAAAGAGGCAGGCGTTGAACACGATTCAATCGTGCTTGATCCCGGTTTCGGGTTTGCCAAAGACCCACACGAGAATGCCGAATTGCTTGCCCGTTTCGAAGAATTGCATGACCTCGGATACCCGTTATTGACCGGCACTTCCAGAAAACGTTTTATCGGACATTACACGGGACGTGATGCCGCTAACCGCGATATTGGTACAGCGGCGACAAGCGTGGTCGCACGTATGAAAGGAAGTGCGATATTCCGGGTTCATGATGTTGGTGTTAATGCAGATGCGTTGGCAATTGCTGACGCAGTTATTTCAAATGGGCGGGTTGGATAATGTCCAGTTACAAGATAACGCTGAAGAACTGCGCATTTTTCGCGCGTCACGGCGTGTATAATGAAGAAGAAACCCTGGGGCAGCGGTTTTTTGTTGATGCGGTGCTCGATGTGAATGCTGGCGACGCGCTTGAGAAGGATGAAATTGAAGGCACCGTCGATTACGGAACAGCATTCAAGGTGATTGAGACCATTATTACAGGCAAGCGCCGGTTCCTGATTGAGGCGCTGGCGCTCGAAGTGGCGCGGGCAATCTGCAAAGAGTTTCCAATGGTGACGAATGCCGATATCACGATCCGCAAACCCAATGCACCGGTCCAGGGCGTTCTCGATCATGTGGAAGTCACGATTTCACACTGTCCTGGGAACTGATCGTTGGCTCTTGCTTACATTGGGCTAGGTGGCAATGTTGGTGATGTGGTCGCCAATATGGCTGGTGCCTTGCAATTGCTGGACAAGAGTGACGATATCACGGTGACTGAAGTTTCACCTGTTTATCGCACGCCTCCCTGGGGGATTGAGGAACAGGACTGGTTTCACAACGCTTGCGCAGCGCTCGAGACGACATTGCAGCCTTCTCAATTTCTGGACAAATGTCTGGAAACAGAACGTGTTTTCAAGCGCGAAAGAGATGTGCGCTGGGGACCCAGAACGCTGGATCTGGACATTCTCTTGATTGAAGACATGCAGGTTGATGAGGACAGGCTTACCATTCCTCATCCGCGCATGCATGAGCGTTCATTTGTATTGAAGCCGTTGCAAGACCTGGCGCCTGATTTGAACATATTTGGAAAAACACCAGCCATTTGGCTTGAAGCGCTGGGTGTGAGCGAGATGCAACTGGTAGCGCTTGATAAAGACTGGTGGAAATCCAGTCGCTAACCGGTGAAACGGTCCTGATCCTAGTTTACAGACCCGGTAACAATCGGATCGGATTTTCGCGCGAGGTTCATCCCGATCACCGGGATCAGTTTGTCATTGTGTTTGACTGAAATGGTAACACGCAGGTTGTTTGGGTCACTCAGATTGGCAACCATGATTCCGTTCAGATCCTTGCGTTTGATGTCAACGACAAGACGGTCGCGCGTGTAACGCCCTCCGGTCACATCCATGCCATCGCCTTTTGCCCCGTCCAGAAACGCGCCAATATATCCGCTTGCAGTCTTGACGATTTCAGCGCTCATTGGCTGGGAAAACACACCAACGCGGCAAGACCCGTCTATGTCCATGCCCGGTTTGGTTTCAGGGTTTGCGCCGCCAAAAGTGCATACAAACTTTGTACCCTTGTATTTGCCCGCTACAATTTCACCCGGTCCGACCCATTTCCCTTGAATGCCGTGAAAAAATTTCTTGTCCGAACCATGGGACACAGCAGTTGACAAAATGAATGAGAAACTTGCCAGAACAAGGAGAAGAATACGCATCACAAAACCCTTTTTTGAGCAAGAGTCACCATCATGCAAAATGGTTAATCAAGGGTTATGCAAGTGTGGCGAATTTGCACTAATTCGAGCATTATCTAAGCTCTGAGGGAAAAATGCAGCCCGCCAGATTTCCGGAGCGTTTTTCCATGTCAGCCCATTGTGCAATGTCGAAATCAATGATTGCGATGGTTGCGGTTGGATATTTATATGCAATCTTTTCCATTGCGTCCAAATCACCGTCGCCGGAAAGAAGACTTGCAAGCGAGCCACTCATTGGATTGTGCCCAACGGTCATCAGGGAATCATAATTGGGCTGTGCCCTGATCGCAGACAAGTAATCTTCAACCCCACCTGAATAAAGTTCGCTCAGATATTCTATTTCCGGTTCAGGCGAGAGGGCGTTTTCAATGTCCTTGAGTGTCTGCCTTGTTCTTACAGAGGGCGAACAAAGGACTTTTTGCGGTATGAGCTTTCTGGACTTTATTTCCCTTGATACAAGCTCAAGGTCTGACTTGCCCCGGTCATTGAGTTCACGGTCAAAGTCTCGAGCACCCGGAACTGCCCAGGAAGACTTTGCGTGACGCATGACATACAGTCGAAGCATATGTGTTGCCCATAGAATATTTCCCCACCTTGATCATGGAGCGGCTGGTTTTGCAAGTATGTATTCAGATTTGCCTGTCTCATTTTGAGAGAAATTGTCTCAATATCTTAAAGCGTTTGTACGGCCTTTGGGGCTGGTGTGGATAAACTTTTTGTCTGTTCTCATTTTTTCATCTTGTGGGGCGTTCGAGTGCAGTCTATATACCGCTCACAAGGGAGCAAATCATGGGAATCGTTGAACTCGATATTGACTATCGGCCAAGTAATGGCGAGCCGTTCATGAATGACAAGCAGAAGGCTTATTTCCGCCAAAAGCTTGAAAACTGGAAATCTGAAATACTTAAGGAATCGAAGTCCACGATTGCGGTTCTTCAGGATGAAAGCGACAAGCTTCCTGATCAGGCCGACAGGGCTTCTTCGGAGACCGACCGGTCGATTGAGTTGCGCGCTCGTGATCGCCAGAGAAAACTGATTACAAAAATCGATGCCGCGTTGAAGCGTATTGATGATGGCACTTACGGCTATTGTGAGGAAACCGGCGAGCCGATCGGCGTAAAGCGTCTTGAAGCGCGTCCGATTGCAACGCTCTCGATTGAGGCTCAGGAACGCCACGAACGTCGCGAAAAAGTCTATCGTGACGACTAATGCTGATGCGTGTTTCATTCGCAGCAGTTCTATGTTTGTTAATGGTGCCGAGTGCATTTGCCGGCGAGGCGGACGTTATCAATGTCGAAGTGACGGGTTCAGGTACAGAGTTTCGTTTTTCAGTCACCGTGAGACATGCTGATACCGGATGGGATCATTATGCGGATGCATGGGAAGTTGTTGGTGAAGACGGTACGGTGTACGGAAAAAGGGTGCTTCACCACCCTCATGTCGAAGAACAACCCTTTACGCGTTCCGGCAGCGCATCAATTCCTGAAGGTGTCAAATCTGTTACTGTCCGTGCCCATGACAGTGTGGACGGTTACGGCGGCAAAGAGATCAAGGTAGATTTGCCGGGTCGTTAAATTCCGGTTTATCTGCTGCCGACAGCCAGTTCCAGCATCAAGCAAAAAGACTGCCTTCACATTCCCAGCCCGCAGCATCAAAAAGCGGGACAAATTCTGAAGGTACAAACAATCGGTCTTCCAGGTTTTCCACCTCGATATACCTTTGTGGAGGTAAGAGGCACCTGTCATTCTTTGATAGATCTATGACCCATCTGGAAGGCAAGGACCGTCTTGCGAGAAACCGGAACTCAAATGCCTGAAACTGAAGTGGATTATCGGTGCTGAAAATGCCCAGTTCCTGTTCGCGTGCCTGAGTAACGGCTTGTCTCGCAATACGAAGGCTTGGAGCTTGTGCCAATATGTTCTGGGGGTCCTGTGCCATTGCAGCAGCCTCTAGTGGCGATCCGCGTGACCGGAACGGATCAACATTCGGAAAAATGAAATAAGGTGCTGCAAGCCCTGAGCGCAGCATGCGAAGATTATAGTTTTCGCGCCGCTCGTCCCGTGGTGTATCTGCTTGATCCGGGTGAACATAAGCCAGAAGTCTGCCAAAAAAGTCTAGCGCATCATAGGCAAAGGCCAGAAAATATTGTTCATTGCCAAGATCATTTTGATCGCTGAGCAGAAATGTTTCCAGCGCATCCTCTGCATCCTTTGCATAAGCATTATGAACAGTGGCGGCATCTGGAGATTTTCTGTCTTCTATATAAGTTTTTAAGGCAGCATCCATGCCATCAATTGGGTCGAACTCATTCGAGAAGGGGTCTGCAAGCATGCGCTGGAATATGTCAGAATCTGTCGCGATGAAATTGCCGGTCTCCGGAGAAGCCAGTTTGCTTTCCGGTGTATCAATTGCAAGAAACCTGATTGGAAAGTTGTTTTTGCTGGATACGTTAACCGTATCACCATCAACGGTTATCTGCTTGATACTGCCGAAGCCGTCTCCATGGTAGCCGGGCTGAAACGTTCCGGCGAGAAATCCGTTGCCTTGGTTGGTGCGAAATATTGTTTTGGCCATAAGCTCCTCCTTAACCAATAAAATATTGCCCCAAAGCGTGATATTTTTATATTTTATAATATTCCTAAAACTATACAAGTATTAAAGCGTTGTAAATCGGCACTTAATCTTGCGTTTCAAAGCCACAGTGCCTTTAGGCCGTCCACAACAAATTGCACGGCCAATGCTGCCAGTAGAACACCCAGAAGCCGGGTCAGAATCATGCGGCCGGTATGGCCAAGGTATTTGTCGATTGCCTCCGCCGCGATGAAAGCCAGCAGCGTTAGCCCGATAATCGCCAGAATAACTGCAGCAAGGATGCCGCGCCATTCGAGGCTGCCGTTTTCCTGTGTTGACAACAGAATGGCTGCCGAAATGGCTCCGGGACCTGCAATGAGGGGTAAGGCCAGCGGGAAGACCGCTATGTTGGCGATGTCGTCTTTTGTAATTGCATCCCTGGAGCTCTTTTCCTTGCGTTCCTGCCTGGTACCAAAAACCATTTC